>CALCBO010000299.1 GCA_937897245.1 uncultured Caryophanales bacterium
TTTGGATATTGCATCAAAAGAGATTTTAGAAAAAGCTTTAAATGAATATACCGGAACAGTACTTTACGTTTCACACGACAGGTACTTTATCAATCAGACTGCAACACGTATTATGGAACTGGTAAACCATACATTTGTCAATTATATCGGTAACTATGATTATTATCTGGAAAAGAAAGAAGAATTGACCGCTGCTTATGCCGCCCCATCTAATATTGCGAATTCAGATACAACCCAGAACGTCTCTGAAACCAAACTGGATTGGAAAGCACAAAAAGAAGCACAAGCGAAAGAGCGAAAACGTCAAAACGATTTGAAGAGAATTGAAGAACAAATTAGTTCTTTGGAAGAAAGGGATGGACAAATTGATGTAGAAATGTCCAACCCTGAAATCTTTACAAACAGTGTGAAATGTCAGGAACTATCACAAGAAAAAGCAGAGATTATAACAAAGTTAGAATCCCTCTATGAAGAATGGGAATCACTTGCCGAGTAAGTCTCGCTGGACTTCGCTAATCACAAACTGACTGTCCACCGTGCCGATTTTCTCGTTTCGGTAGTCCAATAGAAAGAACAGTGCGAACAGCAAAATTGCTATAACACTTCGCATAAAGAATGAACTTCCATGTTCGGATGGTTCATATTCACGATCTCGATACAGGGAATCATATGTAGATTGGAATCTTGGATGAACAGCCGGAGGGGCATATTTATCACTATAGTTTTTTCTGGTTTCGTGCAACAACTTTAATCTTCTTTTTTCAACATCATTCATAATAAAAAGCATATACTATACGTTTTGGTATAATATATGCTTTTCTTTATTCCTTTAGAATTAGCGGTCTGCCAGTTCTTTTACAATATCTTCCCATGTAACACCTTTTTCTACCATAAGAACGATTGTATGGTAGAGGAAATCTGCAATCTCATATTTAATCTCTTCTTTATTAGGATTCTTAGCAGCAATAACAATTTCAGTTGCTTCTTCTCCAACTTTCTTACAAATTTTATCTACTCCTTGAGTAAGTAAATAATTTGTATAAGATTTCTCTATAGGATTAACTTTTCTATCTTCAATAAGATCATATAATGAATGAAAAATATTTTTTTCATTCATATAAGGAATGACTTCATTAAAGAAACACGAATAAGCACCTGTATGACAAGCAACTCCTATCTGTTCAACATAAATAAGTAAAGTATCCAAATCACAATCAAGATACATTCCTTTAATATATTGATAATGTCCTGAAGTTTCTCCTTTATGCCATAATTCGTTTCTAGAACGTGAATAGAAATATGTTTCTTTTGTTTCCAACATTTTATCATATGCTTCTTCATTTACATATGCCATCATTAATACGTCATTTGTTTTTACATCCTGAACAATTGCCGGAATCATATTATTCATCTTTTTAAAATCTGGTCTCATATATTTCTCCTTACTGGAATGTTATGTTTCACACATTCTACTTTTACTTCATCTATTGTGGCTTCCCCAAAGTGGAACAACGAAGCAGCTAGTGCAGCATCTACATTCGTTTTTTCAAACACTTCTACAATATCTTCAATGCCACCACATCCACCACTAGCAATCACTGGTATAGAAACGACATTGCATACAGCATTCAACATATCTATATCAAAGCCATCTCTTGTTCCATCTGCATCCATTGAGGTCAATAATATTTCACCAGCTCCTAATTCTTCACATTGTTTAACCCACTCAATCAAATCTAACCCTGTATTGATTCTACCACCTGCGATATAAACATCATATCCACTCTTATCTTCACGCATTTTAGCATCTATTGCAACAACTACGCATTGTACACCAAATTCATCTGATGCTTCTTTGATTAATTGAGGATTTTTAATTGCAGCAGAATTTACTGATACTTTATCAGCACCACTATCTAAAATCATTCTAAAATCATCAATTGTTCTAATACCGCCACCAACTGCTAAAGGAATAGATAACTCACTAGCTCCTCTTTCAATCAAATCTCTAATAATATCTCTTTCTTCATAAGTTGCAGTAATATCTAAGAAAACAACTTCATCTGCACATTGTAAATCATATCTTTTCGCTAGTTCTATTGGATCTCCAACATCTTTTAAACCAACAAAATTAACTCCCTTTACAACTTTACCATTTTTTATATCTAAACAAGGGATTATCCTTTTTGCAAGCATGAAATCACCTCTTTTAAATCAATCTTACCTTCATAATAAGCTTTACCAACAATACAGCCATAATATCCTAATTCATTGACTTTATAGATATCTTCTTTATCTTTAACTCCACCTGATACTACAAAATCAAGATTTGTATTCTCTTTAATTTTCTGGTAAACATCAAAACTTGGACCTGTTAAAGTACCATCCTTACTAATATCAGTACAAACTATAATCTTAACACCAATACTTTCTAAATCCTTTAAAAAATCAATATAATAAACTTCACTTGTTTCTAACCATCCAGAAGTAGATACATAACCATCTTTAATATCTACACCTACTACTATTCTTTGAGGTCCGTATTTTTTTAAAGCTGCTTTTAAAAATTTCGGATCATTGATAGCAGCTGTACCTAAAATAACTCTATTAACACCTACTTCATTCAAATAAAGATCAACAGTTTCCATATTTCTAATTCCACCACCTAATTCCATTGGAATAGAAATACTATCTCTTATCTTTTTAATAGTTTTAAGATTTGTAGCTTTAGCATCCTTAGCACCATCCAAATCTACAACATGTAAATAATCAGCACCCATTTCTTCAAAAGATTTAGCAATTTCATCAGGTGATGAAGAATATACAGTCTTTTGATTATAATC
>CALCBO010000300.1 GCA_937897245.1 uncultured Caryophanales bacterium
GATTCCAAACATCAAGATGATGATGTGGATGATTATGGAGAAAACCAACCATATATTCTAATTCTGGTATTAGTTCAAATAACTCTTTTTGATTATCAATAATACTCTGTTTAACATCTGTAGATAATAGTATATCTTCCAATAACATTTAACTACTCCAATTATTTAATCTTATTTTTTTTATTATATTCATCAATAATATTCATTACTCTTACTAATGAAACATTTAATCTTTTACTAACTTCTATAGCTGATAAATGTTCTTTAAAATACAACTCATATATTCTATTTTCTATTGATCTGTTATTTGTTATTATTTCAAATAAATACTCATTATATGAACCATCTAAATTAATATTATTTTTTATTTTTTTTAAAGCTTTTACTTCTATTTGACGAATTCTTTCTCTACTTACATTAAATACTTCAGCTATATCACCTAATGTATGAGGAATATCATCTAGTAATCCATATCTCATAATAATTACTTGTTGTTCTTTAGGTAATAAATTAGCGGAATTCATTGCTTTTAGGAAAAATTCAATAAACAAATCACTATCCACTTCTTTAAATCCATTATCTTCTTCTCCTAAGAACATTTCAATTTCTGAATCTTCCTCATTTTTTAGGCTTCTGTTTAGACTTAATATACTATGTAATTGAATATCATCTTCTAACAATTCTTTTATTAGGGTAGTTGAATACCCTGTTTCTTTAGATAATTCTTCAAGTGTAGGCTCACGGTATAATACTTTTGTTAAATTATCTTTTATAGCTTTTAGTCTAAGTATTTTTTCTTCTCGATGAACTGGTATTCTTATAGTTTTTTCTTTTTCCAAAATAAACCTTTGGATATATTGTCTTATCCACCAAGTAGAATATGTTGAAAACTTACTTCCTGCTTCAACATCAAATTTTTCTAAGGCTTTCATCATACCAATATTTCCTTCAGATACTAATTCATCTAGATTACCATATCCTATCTTTTTACTTGCTATACTCATTACTAAACGTTGATTATTAGCTATGAAACCATCCCTATATTTTCTTGAATTATTTATATATTTTTTAAGTAATTCTTCTCTTTCATGTTCTTTATTTACTAACTCTTGTCTTAATTCTTTTAGTTTTTCTGGCGAAGTTTCATTATTTATTTTTTCTACAATATTATTAATATCCTTAAGAATTTGTTCATACTTTCTACGACGCGATATAAACTCATCAAAATAATAGGATAAGTATTTTTTTTGAGTTTCTGGATCAACTTTGTAATAATAAGATAGTTTAGCCTTTTTTATCCAATCTATTTCTTGTTTTCTAGTTAATGGTTTATAACTTACTTTTGATATTTCAATATTATTTTCTCTTTTTCTTTCATTATCTGTTTTCATAAGGTCTAATTCCCCCATTTTTTGTGTATACTTTACCACATAAGTCGTATCCTGTCAAAAGAAAAAACAGGTATTCCTGTTATTCATTTCTTATAATCACTTGGGTTGTTTCCAATAGTATTTCTAGGTTTTCCTTCATTTGTATCATAATAATTATTTGACTGTGTTATTTTTTCATCAGCATTTATCCAACAACTACTAAACTCACTACTTTCTCCCAGCATAGACATTAAAGCATTGACAATAATAGGAATAAAAAAAACTATAGCTGCAGCAATAAATTTATTAATTATACTTTTAGTACCTTTCTTATCATCTGGATTATTAATCATTTTAATAAATGAAATAGTTCCCCATATAATTAAGATAATTGGAACTATTATTTGAATTAATAGCATTATTCTTTTAAAAGCTGCTAGTACAGTTGCGAGTAAGGGATTGTGACAAGTTTCTATAACTGTTAATATCATATAATTATCCTTCTTTCTTTTTATTCTTTTTTTAGTGTAATACTATCATAAGTACCTAAGTCTTTTACTTTATAACCTAATTCTTTTAATGTTTTATATGCAATACTGCTTCTTTTTCCACTTTTACAATAAACAGCTATTATTTTATTCTTATCTAATTTAGTATTTTTATCAATTGTATCATTCATTATATTCTTCTTTTGTTCTGACATCGACAATTATCATTTCTTCTTCATTCTTATTAGTATCATTTTTCTTAGTACAACCACCAACCATAAATATTGTTATGAATAGAAAGAAATAGATTAATAATTTATTTTTCTTCATTTTAGTAGTACTCCACTATTTCTGATAAATCTTTTCTTTTATCATGGAAATGACTTGGTGGACAATCAGATGATTCATATCCTATTGGTAATAAACATATTGGTATTAATTCTTTAGGTAGAGAAAATTCTTCTTTTACTATTTCTTTATCAAATAATTCTACCCAAATATTTTGAATACCTAAATTAGTAGCTTCTAGCATCATATGAGTAGTTACTATACATGAGTCCATTTCATATGAAGAATAATCTTCTTTTTGCCATGCTTCATTTGTATTTCCACATATTAATAAAACAACAGGTGCATTATAACGACATGGTGTTGCATTATCTATCTTAGTTAAAGCTTCAGGACTTTGTAATACATATATTTTTACTGGTTGAAGATTTTTAGCTGTTGGAGCAAGTCTTCCTGCTTCTAAGATTTTTTCTAATAATTCTGGTTTAATAGCTTGATTACTAAATTTTCTAGTAGCGTGTCTTTCTTTAATAACTTTTTCAAATTCCATATTTCATTCTCCTTTAACAATTAAATTATAGCATGTTTTAATTTGATTAAGTATGATATTTTTTAGTTTTTTTATATATTAAATAGATAGTAATTATTACTTGGGGGATATAATAGAAATAAAAGTATTGTTGGTACTTTCCTCCATATAAGAAACTATTATAAAGAGCATGTATAGTAATTGGAATTATAATACTAAGGAGATAATATAATAATTTATATTTCTTTTCACTAATAGCTTTATTTAGAAAATATCCCATCCATATTCCATTACATAGATGACTAGGAAAAGCAGTAAAGGTTCTATTTAAAGTATTAGTAAATCCATACTTTATTGAATAAAATAGTATATTTTCACTAGTAGCGAATGCAAAAGCTGTTAGAAGGGAATAAGTAATAATACTTTTCTTATTCTTATCTATAAAAGATATTACAGTAGTAATTAACCATTTTATTCCTTCTTCAAAAATAGCTACTCCAAAGATTGCATATAATAATATTTCAAAGTAATTAGAATCTTTTACTTTTTTAAAGTAAGTACCAAAATGCATTTCTAGTCGATAACAAATATATGATGAAATAGCTCCCGTAATGATAATAATTAATATATATAACCATTTATTTTTCCAAGATTTTTTTGTTAGTAAATATATAATTATTAACCATATAATACCAGGTATTAAGCCACCTATAATATTTAGCATAGTATTACCTTTAGTATAATTTAGATCCAGGTGGAATATTATTATCGACAAATACTAGTTGTAGTTTTTCTTGATTATTTTCTTCCCAAACTGCTGATAATAGCATTCCTTCTGATTCTTTACCCATCATACTTCTAGGTGGAATATTTAAAATAGCAAGTACTTTCTTACCAATTAACTCTAATGGTTCATAATAGTCACGAATCCCACTTAAAATAGTTCTTTCTTGGTCTGTTCCATCATCAAGTGTAAACTCTAAAAGTTTCTTACTTTTTGGTACTGCTCTACAATCTTTAATACATACTACTCTCATATCTGATTTTGAAAAAGTATCAAAATCAATTGTATTTTCAGTTAATTTTTCTATTTTAATTATTTTTTCTTCCATTTTATTATTCTCCTTTAATTTATATTTTTTTAGCAAACTGGCATATAATACTGATAAGTCATTTCGCTACAAGTTTTAATTATATCAGTTGGTGATACTATATTGTAATTATTATCTACTAAGTATCCAGCACAATGACTATTTG
>CALCBO010000301.1 GCA_937897245.1 uncultured Caryophanales bacterium
AGAATTGATGTTTTCAATAACATTGAATGAAAACCGTTATTTCGGCTATGTTAACCCAAAGTTGTGTTTATAATCCGGAAAAGTTACTTATAAAGGCTAGTTGCTCACTACAAACAAATTAAAAAAATGATAAAATTTAATTGTGAAAGGTTGATGCAATTATGAATTTAGAAGATATTAAAAGAGAAATCCATAAATTAGACAAAGATGATCAAGAAGAAATTGTGCGATTTATTAAAGAATCAAAGTTAGAAAATAATTACACAGCTTTATTGATTAAAGCCATAGAAACTAAATACAGTGATGAAATGAGCTGTCCATATTGTAAATCTAACTCTATTAAAAAAGACGGACATTATAAAAATGGATTACAACGATACAAATGTAAGGACTGTAATCATACTTTTTCACCATATGTCAATACAATCCTAGAAAATACAAAGTTACATCCAATTGTATGGTTAAAATATCTTATCATTATGAGTGAAGATGAAGATTTACGAGATTGTGCTAAATATGCTGGTGTATCTTTGAAGGGCAGTTTTTATATGAGGCACAAAATTATGAATGCAATGGATCATGAAATGGAAAATAAGGAATTAGATGGTATCGTTGAACTTGATGAGATGAGTGTAAATATTTCGTACTCAGGTAATCATCAAAAACAAAATGAAGTTGAAATGCCTCGTCGCTCCTATTCTAGAGGTAGAAAAGGGCATGCTTTTTCTAATGATTCTAAGATAACAGATAGCATCATAATTGCTACTGCTGTTGATAGACAAAGAAATATATTCATGAAAGTCGCTAAAATAGGAACAACAACACTAGATGGTGAAACCATAAAAAATATTTATATGCCTCATTTAAAAAAAGCAACCACATTATGCACAGATGGATTAATGGGATATAGATTATTGGCTAAAGAACTGAATATTGAACATAAGGCATTTGCGACTAAAAGCAAAGAGAAAAGAGGTATATATCATATAAACAATGTCAATTACATACATTCAAAAGTTAATGAATATTTTAGAAAACATAATGGTATTTCATCAAAATATTTAAATGAATATTTAGCTTTAATTTCATATCGTCTTGAAAATAAATTAAGAGCTGTCGAAGATTATTTTATTGATTTATATACTTACATGTGCACTTTTCGTCGTAAAAACTATATAGGAACTGGTTTTGTGACCGATAGCATAGCTTTGGGTTAACATAGCCGATATTTCGGTGTTGAAATATGATTATTGAAATCACGTATTTATTATCTCATGTATAATCATATATGTGAGGTGAATGAATATGGCAAAAAACTTAAAACCAAGAAAAGACTCTTTAGTAGCATTAACAAGAAAATATGCGAATAATCATGATGAATGTGTCCGTTTCTTCTTTGATATGAAATGGCCTACTGGATTCTACTGTGAAAAATGCGGATGCACTCATTACTATACAGTCAAAAAAAGAAATGCATTTGAATGTGCTGAATGTGGGCATCAGCACTATCTTCTTGCAGGCACAATTTTCCAGGACAATAAACTTGATCTTTATACTCTTATTCTTGGAATGTTCCTTTTCTTTACGGCAAACAAAGGAATATCTGCTATAGAACTTGCAAGTGAGCTTGATGTCAATTATAAGACTGCACTTCTTCTTTCAAGAAAATGCAGAATACTTATGGCAGAAAGCTGCAGTGAAAAGATACTTGACAGTATGTTCTATGAAGCTGATGTATCCTATATAGGTTCAAAGAGTCAGGGATATCATAAGCAGGGCTGTGCTACTGAGCAGCAGCCTTTTTTGTGTCTTTTGTCAACTGACAGGGAGAACAGCTATCCTCAATATATTAAACTGTTTGCAATACCTAGAGACAATTCTTTTCATGTTGTCAGATTCATAAGAAAAAATGCAGTATTATCGACTAATAGAACATTAAATACTGATGGAAAAACAACATTTGATCGTCTTCATGAAGATCTTCAGCTAAGATCAGAAAAAATCATCTATAGTGAAGACAATCATAGACTGAAATGGCTTAATATTGTCATTGGAGATATCAAAAACAATATCGTAGGCATATATCATGGTGTAACAAAGAGAGATCTTCCATTATTCCTTAATGAACAGGAATGGAGATTCAATCATCGATATACAGGTCCTAATATTCTAAATAAGATCAAAAAGTATATTCTTAATTCAAGACCATGTCCTAAAAAAGCAATAATAACAGTTCTGAACCTATCAGAATCTTATTTCTCTACCTGTATCTGATGGTTGATTAAATAAAGTAATAGAAATAATGAAAAAGTATTGAAAACAACATTTCAAGGAGAAAGAAAATGATAAAGAAAATCAAGTATTTTGTAAATGATAGAATCGTGGAGAAAAAAGTCAGTTATATTCCTTTTCGTTATTGTCTTGCTATTTTATTGGCCGTTCTTGAAACATTAGCAATATTAGCGATTGTGATAGCACTCTGTTATTATGTTCCTTACTTTTATCTATTAGTATGGGTAACAGAAATAGCATGTGTTATTCGTATTATTTCTTCAAATGATAATCCAGATTATAAGATTCCTTGGCTTTTGTTTGTATTGATTTTGCCTATTACTGGTTTTATGTTATATTTTTTATTCTATTCTAGAATGTTTAAAAAGAAATATATTTGCCGTTTAAATAACATAAAAGATCATAGTTATAAACAAGATAATTCAGATACTTTTTACAGATTAAGAGAAGAAAATATAGTTGCTTATAATCAAGCACAATTGATTTGTAATATTTCAGAATCGCATCTATTTGTGAATACAAAACAACAATAGTTCTCTTTAGGTGAAAAAATGTATATAAGTATGTTAGAAGATTTAAAGAAAACTATAAAAGTTGCAGAGGATTATGTGTAGCAGTAGGAATTATAGTAATCATTTCCGTTATTGCAAGCGAAGAAACTGTTAATATAGAAAAAAATATATGAGAAAATTATTCTTGATGTAAAGGAAGTAGCTGAATCTCTAGAATAAACATTTAAAAACAATCAATAATTTAAACATGATAAAAATGCAATTCTAAAAATTGCATTTTTATTTTATGAGAGATTAGAAATATTCATAGATTTTTTAATAATTCAATAATAAAAAAAGAAGTTAGCCTGTAGTCTTTTGACCACCTTGAGGCATAACTTCTATAAATAGTATATGTTAGTTAACTAAAAAAAACAATAAAATTTTATCTATCAATAGATAATTAAAATAAAGAAAGGTGCGAAAGATGACACTAAATGAAATGTTTAGTGGATTTATCTCTTATCTTTCTCTTTATAATTCTCAAGGATATGTATCCTATTCAATTAAAGAACAAGAGAGTGTAATAAAATACTTTGGAGATGTAGAATCATCTGAAGTGAACTATAAAACATGTACTGAATTCATGATTAAATTAAAAAATGAAGGTTACAGTGCAAATACCATAAATAAGCATATTAGTCACTTAAAAAGAATATTTAAATTTAATGATATAGATTCTGATATCTTCAAGATAAGGAAGATAAAAGAAAAATTTGTGACTTTTGGAACCTGTGAAGATGATCCAGAAGAAGTAATAAAAAAAATATTACCTATTCTATCACTTCAAAATAAACTTATTTTAATCTTATTATATGACACAGGTGTAAGATTAAATGAATTGCTAAATATAAAATATGATGAAGTAGATTGGGATAATAGATATATTCTACTTACCACAACAAAAACCGGTCGACAACGTTATGTTTTCTTTACAAAAGAGTTTAAAAAGCTCGCGACAACTTTTCGCAAAAAGCATAATTCAAAATGGTTGTTTTATAACCTTAAAAATGGTGAACAATTAAAGAAGTCAGCGATAGAAAGTTTATTTGCTAGAATTAGAAAAAAACTAGGTATTAAAAACTTTTCTCCCCATCGCTTAAGACACTCTTTAAGTACTGAAATGTACTCAAATGGGTGCGATTTGATACAAATTTCATCGATTTTAGGTCATTCTAATGTAAATACAACGAAAAGATACATTCATCCAGACTTAAAGAAGGAATTAGATAACTATGATAAATTCCACAAAAAAAGGAGTAGTTAGCCCTACTCCTTAATTCTCAAATGGTGCCTCAGGCCGGAATCGAACCGGCGACACAAGGATTTTCAGTCCTTTGCTCTACCAACTGAGCTACCGAGGCAAATGGCGGACCAGACGGGAATCGAACCCGCGATCTTCTCCGTGACAGGGAGACAT
>CALCBO010000302.1 GCA_937897245.1 uncultured Caryophanales bacterium
TCCTTAATTAACATCTTAACTAACTTTAATGGATCAGTATTATTTCCTCTAGCATATGTAATATTATATGATTTTTTACCATCTTCAAAATTACTAAAGTATGTCTTTTCTGTTTTATTTTTACCTTCTGCTGCTATTAATATTTTACTTTTTTGCTTTCTGACTTTTCTTACTCTATCGTTACTAATTCTTCTATTATGTTCTATTCTTCTTCCCATAAATTAAAATCATTTTTGATAAAAGGGACAGCTCCATATCTACCAAGCATATATCCTCTCTCAACATTCTCCGTTTTTCTTACAGAAAAATCACTTAAAGGATATAAATCACTTATTCCGTTCTTATCATCTTTTTCTGCAAACCATATCTGATCTCTTCTCAAAATGTTTAGTTTTAATAAATTAGTATCGTGAGTATTAAATATTAATTGTGCTCCATTTTTATTTATATCAGGATCATTAAACATTTGAACTATCATTTCAACCAAATATGGATGTAAACTTTTATCTAACTCATCTACTACTACAACTCTTTTATTATTTAATGCATCCTTAATAAATGGAATAAAACAAAAAATAATTTGAGTTCCCATTGATTCTTCTTCATATGATAATTCAACATCAGAACCTTTATGTTTAAAAAATGCAGTAAACACTTTTGGTTTTTCTTTCATATTCATTCCAGCTTTAATAAAATCAGGTATTGCTGCCAATACATCATCCGGAACATCTGTATCTAAAACTTTATAATCTTCTATATTGAAATCTGCTTTTTTCAAAAAATCTAATGCAAAATCTTTTAATTCTTTATTATTTTTTATATATTCACTTAGAGCTAAATCTCGAAGCCCTCCTAAATTATTAAAAGTATTAATATCTGCACTTAAAAATTTATATGGACTTTTTGTTTTTTCATAATTCCAGTTTGTTGCAGTGGCAATAAAAAATTTATTTGGTGCATTTTTAGCAGCTATATCATTCAATAATTTTTCATCCTTTTGTGGAAAAGAATAATCATTTGTATTAGTTCTATCAAAAATTTTTGTTTCTCTTCCATTTGGATAATAATATAAATACTCTTCATGTATTTTATTTGTATCTGCTATAAACCCATAAACATAACGTACATCATCAACAATAAATTTAATTTCAAATTCACTTGGTTTATTAATAGTATTTTTATCAAATTTAAACGGAACAATTGGTAATTTTGCATTTATATTCACAATATTTGAACTTCTTAACATTGATATTACAATAGTTAATATTTTAAGTAAATTAGTTTTTCCTGATGCATTTGCACCATATATTGCATTTGTTTTTAATACCCTTCGATCATTAGATATAATATAATTATCATCTAATCCATTTGTAGCATTTGCAAGCATACTAAAAGTAACTTTATCTTTAAATGATAAAAAATTTGCAATACTAAATTCTAATATCATAGAATTCTCCTCCTTTTTTCTATTAATAGTATATGCTATTTTTTATATAAAAGCAACACTTTTACATATTTTATTTTTATTTTTTGTAGTTTTTTTGCAAATTATTTATTTATTTTATTGATTTTGGTTTTTATGTGATATACCGCTTATGAGAGACAAGAAAAGAAGCTCTGCAAAGCTTCTCTCTCACGTGTAAGATAATATCTCACAAACTAATTTTGGATTAACATCCTATTATTAGTATATCACACTTTTGTGATTTTAAAGCATTTTCTTTTAATAGGATTGTAAATCCATTTAAAAGAAAGGAAGTGTTATTATGGCAACAGTTAAAGCTATACATCAAACAAGCACAGGCAAAAACGATTTGTTCATTAACACTGGAAATCATCACAAAATGACACTAAATCAATTTGTAAAGAAAATTGAAAGTGGCAACTCTGTTTATAGTGACAGATATTACATTAAACATGATAGTAGTGGTAAAACTCCAGTATCAAAACCAAACGGCAGTAAAAAAGACAATCTTGAATAAATTGAGTTTATTATCTTACACAGGCACTAGCTTTAGCTAGTGTTTTTTGTTACAGATAATTCTTCGTAATCTTCTTCATTACCAATTCTTTTTAAATAATCTTTTCCACCATTTTCGGTATAAAACCATTACAATCATACGGATAAAATCTATATTGTCCGTATCCAGTAAAAAAATCCATTGAGAATTTTTGCCACTTTCGGCACTTTTTCTCAATGAACTATTCATAGAATCAAATTTTTTGTACCTAAATTGTACCTAAAAATATTTTAGCAAAACCGATGCCTCACAAACCCTTATAAAATAGGCATAAAAAATGAGAGCACGGTTAAATGCTCTCTTCAGGGGGCGACCGAGATTTCAGTGGAAATTTATCATTTTGTCAAATCTTTTGCAAAGCATTTTTAGTATATAAAATGTAAGGTTTTATCTTATATTATTTATATAATCAGACCACAAATCAGACCTAAATTTATCATTATTATTTTATTGTAATTTGTTATATTTAACAATTAGGTACGATTAAAATTAGTCCTAAATACTTGACTAATACCAATAAATAAGTGATTAATACAATACCTTTTGAAAGGAGGTATTTGTGTGATTGCTAAGGAAATATTAGAGATAATATCAAAACCCTGGTGTTCTAATCAAGATATCATGAAGATTGCAAATGTTTCTGCATCAACAGCTAGCAAAATAAAACAATCCATTGAGAAAGAATTTAGAAAGAAAGAGCCTAACAAATTTATGCCTGCTTATTTTATACCTACCAAAGAAGTCATCAAGTACTTTGATCTAGATATAGAGTTTCTTAAATCAATAGCATACTTTGATAAGGAGATTAACGATTGATTACCTAAATAGATGACTTTTACTTGGAAGATATAGATCAACAACAATTATTGATGATAATGTTTCTTGTTTAGTTATTGTTGTAAATGAAGTAGATGGAGATTTAACTATTCCAATTATTACTAGCACAGATTTTGCAAATAAAATAATAAATAGTTGCGAAGATGATTCTTTAATTGGTATCAAGGGCAAAATAGATGCTGATGAAAATGGATTAATAATCAGAGCAGAAAAAATATCATTTTTAAGCCATAAAGAAAGAGTCGATTAATTTTGACTCCTTTTAAATTATATCCTAATAGTATTATGATTAAATACTATTCCCACTAAAATACAAGATGCTATATAAACAACCAAATAAACAATTACGAAGATAACAAAATTTGATATTAAAAATCCAAGTAAAGTTATAATTGCAGTTATATAACAATAACTTATTAAATATCCAAAGCTTCCTGAAGCAGGATCATCAATACCTCTTTGATATCCACAACCTGTTAATATAAATGCAAAGATGTGAATGATTGTTCCACCTATAACAATATTAAATAAATCCGCATAAGTTTCGTTACCAATGACATTGATATAAGGATTAGGTAACAAGAATTGCCTTATTAGAGCACTTATTAAATGAATGAATTTATACATAACTATTCATCATCCATTAAGTAATCAAGATTATTAATAATATTGATATAGGCTTCTTGGTACTTTTGATTATTTCTAATTATTTTATCAATATTATAAGGACATTTTGGACATTTTTCTTTATTACCATGTTCTTCTATCATTGGACTATTATTGTTATATTTTTTTACTACTTTACCAGTTTTTTCATTTAAAACTTCTATTTCATAAACGGCGAAAT
>CALCBO010000303.1 GCA_937897245.1 uncultured Caryophanales bacterium
TAACTGTTGAACCAGCAACTTTTACAGGTTCAAGAACAGCATTTGGAGTAATTTTTCCTGTTCTTCCTACTGTAAATATAATATCAGTTAATTTAGTTAATACTTCTACTGCCGGAAATTTATAAGCTGTAGCCCATTTAGGATACTTTGCAGTATAGCCTAAAGCTTGTTGTTGTCTGATACTATTTACTTTTACTACTACACCATCTATATCATATGGAAGATTATCTCTTTCTTTTCCTTTTTCTTCGATAAATTCTATTACTTCTTCAATAGAACTAACTAATCTATTATTAGGATTTATTTTAAAACCTAATTCTTTCATATATTCAATAGCTTCACTATGAGTATTTAAGCCATAATCTAAGGGATTAGGTAAATGATAAATAAAATTATCTAGTTTTCTTTTTGCAGCTACTTTAGAATCTAATTGTCTTATGGAACCAGCTGCCGCATTACGACAGTTTTGAAGAAGAGGCTCACCTTTTTTCTTTCTTTCTTCATTCAACTCTTCTAAAGTCTTTTTATTCATGAAGATTTCTCCTCTTACTTCTATATCTACTTCTTTCTTTAATTTTAAAGGAATTGCTTTTATAGTTCTAGCATTATGAGTAATATCTTCTCCAATTGTTCCATCTCCTCTAGTAGCAGCTCTTTTTAATTTACCTTTTTCATACAAAAGAGATACTGATAATCCATCTATTTTTAATTCACACATATATTCTGGATTAATACCTTCCTTTTCAATTCGCTTATTGAAAGCTATTAATTCACTTTCTGAAAAAACATCACTTAAAGACATCATAGGAATCACGTGAGTTACTTTTTCAAAACCTTCAATTATCTTTCCCCCAGCATGCTGAGTTGGAGAGTCTTCTCTTACCCATTCTGGATGTTCTTCTTCTATCTCAATTAACTCTCTTAAATATTTATCATATTCTTGATCAGTTATAGTTGGATTATCTAGAGTATGATAGTTATAGTCTGCTTCATTTATTATGTCAATTAATTCATTCATTCTTTCTTGCATATTAATCATCCTTTATATAATTTTATTTTCTTTATAACATTCTAAAATATAACTTGGGTTTTCATAATATAGACTGCTATCATAATTATCTAATTTGGGAATAATCCAAGATGTTAATACTTCTACTAATTTATCAATATATTCACTTTCATTATTTGATAAAGCTACTATTAATCTTTTATATACTTTTCCCATATCCCAATAAGTTGGAGGATTTTCATTTTTTATATTTGTTAAAATATCATAATCATTTTCTTTAATATTATATTTATTTATTATTTCATCTACTATTTTATATATATTTTCACTATGATAAGCTTCGGCTAATTCATATATATTTTGAATATTTGTTTTACCAATACAATCTACAATATATTTTTTAGTGTTTTTAGTTTTTCTAGAAATTAGTTCTATTAAACTACATGTATAAAATAAATTATTCTTATATTTATCTTCATTCATTTTTATCACTCTTTATTCCTATATATTTTAAACATTGTAAAGCATCACTTGTGCAAAAAGCAATTTGATGTGTTGGATGTTTGAACTTAGCTAACTCCCAAAATGCTGTTCTTGTTATATTTCCTTCAATTAAATCTGTTACATAATTATATACTTGGTCATCTGCCATAGCCCCTATAACTATATCATAATTATGTTTTTTGCCACTTCTACAATCAATAATAAAATCTAACCACTCTTCTGTCATTACTGTAAATTCTTTTATATTTAATGATTTATTCTGATTATACTCATACATATTTACAGTTGGTGTATCATATTTTTTAGCCCATTTCATAGCTTGTTCTTCCAAAATTGTACAATAAAATCCATCTCCAAAATCTTTATTAAATTTGCCTTTTATTATTTTTGGATTTTCAATAATACAATAACTTCCATGATATATTATTTGCATATCTTTCAACTCCTCTTATGCTTTTATTCTACCATAAAAAAATTGTTATATCAAAAAAAGAAAATGTAATAATATACATTTTACTTCTATTATTTCCACAAATAAAGTGGATATTCTCCTTTTTCATTTTCTTTGGTTTTTACTAATCTCTTTATTGATTCTTTTACTTCTTCAGCATCTTCCTTATAAGTTACTCCATACCAAGTTGCGGTTGTAGGGATTACTTCACATGTTGAATAGTTTTCATTAATTGAATCGAATAAGACATCTGGTATTAAATATTCACAATCATTTAATCGTTCTTTGTTTTTCTCTAAGAATTCTCTAAATTTATCTTTTAGATAAGTAAAGATTGAAGTATCAAATAATAACATATTCATAGATACAGGATCATTTTCACCTACTTCAAATGGTTCTTGTGACTCATCTAGTGGAGTCGCTATTATTTTTCCTTCTTGATTTCTTTCTACTGAACTTTCTGTAATATTTGATAAGAATTTATCATTTACTTCACATATTCCTCTTTTTACTGCTCCATTTTCAGTAATAGTATTTTTTACTAAATAACCAACCATTCCATATTCATGTGGAATATTATCAATATTTATATTTCTTAAGAAGTCAGCACCTTTTTGGAAGGCATCTCTACCATAAAAATCATCAGCATTTATTATCATGAAAGGTTCTTTTACTACATCTTCACAACACATAATAGCATGAGCTGTACCTAAAGGTTTTACTCTATCTTTTAATTCTTCATAGAATAGTGGAACATTATCATTTTTTTGAAATGCATATTCTACTTTTATATGTGGTTCTACTCTTTTACCAATTGTCTCTTTAAAAATATCATAATTTTCTTCTTTTATAAGAAAAACTACTTTGGTAAATCCTACTTTAATAGCATCATAAATAGAATAATCTATTATGAATTCTCCATTAGGTCCCATTGGCTCTATTTGTTTTAATCCTCCAAAACGACTTCCCATACCAGCCGCTAATATAACTAACGTAATATCTTTATTCATATTTTCCTCCTTTATATTATTAAAATATTACTATCTTTTGTTTCTTTATTTGATAATTCATCTAGCATATCTTGTACTTCTTTTTGTTTATTATTATTTATTTTATATATTATATCACCTATCCGTACTTTCTCATCACCTATAGTAATCCTTTGATGTGTATCCATTCTAGAAATAGAATTAAGTAGAAAATCTTCAACAGTCATTTCTCTATTATTAATTATAATAATACTATTTTTTTCTTCTTCAGTTAATCCATTTAATCTTTCCCTAATATATTGAGTATTGAATTTTCCTAATACTTCTTTATAGATTTTACCATATTCTTTTAATTTAGCTAAAAATCTTGGGTTATTTTGTAATGCTTCATTTTTAATATCACTCATATTAAAATCTCGAAAATCATAAAGAAAGTTGTATAAAGGATGAGTATTTGATAAGTTACTATTAGATGCTTTTACAATGGTATCAAAATTATTATTTATAAATGTTAACATTTTACTAGCTAAGACTAATTCATATCCTGTAGTGATGGTTATTTGCTTATAGGTATTTTCATTTTTATTGTAATCTTTATAAGTATCAGTATCTCTTAAATAATCTTTTATAGTACACATCTTATTACGATACATACTTCCTAATGAGTTTATTAAGTTTTCTATTGATTTGTCACTACTATTTAATAAATCTATTTTAGATAATTCATCTTGTCTTATTCCATAATTTAAATAATATTCAAGCATCTCTCTTTGATCTACTACATGAAGTCTTTGATTTAGAATATCTACAAATGATTTCTTGTCTCCATTATTCT
Organism: uncultured Caryophanales bacterium; assembly: GCA_937897245.1. The sequence goes on from CALCBO010000303.1 coordinate 3,789, forward strand.
TATAAAATCGTTTTAATACTTGATAGTTATTTAATTCTTCTGGATGTTCTTTGATAATTTTATCTAAGTTTTCTACAATAAACTTATCAATAGAAATGTTTATTCCTCTTGGATTTCTCATGAAACGATAATAGTTTCTCTTATCAAGATACTCTTTTCTATCTTTAGTTAATTCATCTACTAAATCATTTCTTCCTATAGTATGGAAGAATAAACGAGCATTATAATAACCAATATTTTCTGCATCTAATTCTATTGTTGAATAGTGATAATTATTATTATAACTATTATAATCTCTGTTATTTAGATATTTTAAGAATAATTTGTGATGGGCCATTTCAAAGCCAGCTACTGAATCTTGATTATTTAATTGTTTTTCTTGATAAGCATGTCTAGATTCATGAAAAACCGTTTTAGTAAGTTTAGCTAAACTAAAATCATTTGCTTTTCTGTTAATACAAATTATTCCATCAGCCTGATTCCCTCGAAGGTTAGGAGCATCTTCTCCTATAAAGACTACTGATTTAACATCATTTGCAGTATTAGCAAGATATTGACAATAGAATTGTAATTCCATTCTATTAAATTCTCTTGGTAGTTTATTACTATCTACAATTCTTTTTATTTCTTTTTTAATTACTTCTTGTAGTTTTGAATCCTTAGTATTTAGATTTTTTAGAAAAAATGCATATAATCTATTTTGTTCTTC
>CALCBO010000304.1 GCA_937897245.1 uncultured Caryophanales bacterium
ACCGGCGATCGCACGCTCCAAAAACACGGATTCTCTGTGTAGGGGCTGATCGCCGGGCACGATAATATAGGGCAGATCTTCGGCCTTGGAGTAGTCTCCGCCCTCGTAGGCCATTCTGGCCACCTCAGTAAATACTTTTTTTCGAATATCTGTAATCAGAGACGGTATACCTCTCATGCCTCTACCTCCTGTATCTTCTCGCCCAAATAGGGCACAAATTATCTCAATATAATTATAGCGCCTACAGGCAAATAGTCAAGCAAACAAATCGTGAAGGAATTTCATAACAAAAGCACGGTACCGGTGGCACCGTGCTTTTCGCATCAGACATATATTCAAATAAATATGATAATCCCAAATGAATCACAAAAATAAATAAATATATCTTTAAAGTTCTTTCTATAGCACATTTCCATAAAGAATGATCATGATGATGATGTTTAATTTCTTTCTTTTCAAAATCAATCTTTATAAAATAATCAATCAGATACCCAAATATTATTGCAGTAATAAATTTAACTACCACAACACTTAATGTTATTTTAGACATAGAAGGATTAGATAACAATAAAGGTATAGCTTCATCAGAAGTAGCTATATAAATACTTATTAAAGTCCCAATAGTAATCTTTCTTTCTAAGAATAAAATACTAGCAATAACACTAATACCACATTGTGGTATTACACCTAACAATGCACCATATAAAGGTCCCTGTTTCTTTAACTTATCTAGAAAATGATAATTATGTAATTCACTATATTCCAATATTAAATACATAATAAATAACATTGGTAACATAATAATCGTTTCTTCTAATACCTCAAACAATACTTCCATTTCATCAACTCCATTGTTTGTATTATACCTATTTTAATAAAAAATGCACTAAAAATAATAATTAAATTAATTCTAATTCTTTCATAACCTTATAAATACCATCATCATCAGGATCATCAAAGAAATAACTTGCTTCATTTTTAAGCTTTTCTCCTGCATCTTTATAAACAACTCCAGTATGAACTTCTTGGATCATCTCATAATCATTCATACTATCTCCAAAAGCGATAGTATCCTCCATTTTACCTTTAAAATGATTAATAACCTTAATAATACCATCAGCTTTAGTACAACATTTTATAATAATTTCACCATTAATATACCAATCATCCTCTTTAGAAAAATATACTATATTGAAAAACTCTTCTAAAAAAGGAGCAACTTTCTTAAAATTTTCTTTATCAGGAGAAATAAATACTACTTTTGTAACACCTGTTTTTAAGATATTAAAATCTTTAACTGGTAATCTGTTTTCTCCTTGTCTTCTTAATAATATATTTCTCATTAACTCATGATTTTCTTCATCTAACCCTGCTCTTCTTTCATAAAACTCAATCACACCTGGTGTTTCATAAATCGCATCTTTTGATTCTAACATAAATAAAATATGATTATTAATAAACATTGTTATAACTTCACTCAACAAATATTGATTAATAAAGTTTTCAAAAATATACTCACCATCAATAATAACATAACCACCAGCACTACAAACAATACCATCAAAACCAACATCTAAAATATCTTTCATTATAGAGACTGGTGCTCTACCAGTACATAAAAAAGCTTTATGACCATTTTGTCTTGCTAATGTAATAGCTTCCTTATTTTTTTCTGTTACTTTCTTAGACTTTCCTATTAATGTTCCATCAATATCAAAAAATAAATATTTTCCCATTTTTCATCACCCCAAATGATTATATACCAAATCATATTGTTTTGTATTAAAATTATCATAAAATGAAAATAACAGGTTTCCCTGTTATTTATCTAATATTTGATAACTTTATCCTTAAAATCATCGTAACTTAAATTATCTAAGACAATATCAAAAGCATAATTTAATCCTTCTAATGTACAATCATTTAACCATAAAGCTTCTTCATTATAAACCTTTAATACAAGTTTATGCAAATTTACTAACATTGTTTCCACACCTTGAGCCATTCCTTGAGCCATTCCCTGAGCCATTCCATCATCGTATCCTTTCTGTAATGAATGCTTTAGCTGCGCATTTAGCCACGCTTCATAGAATGCTGCTTCTTTAACTTCATCAAACACTTCTTCATTGACTGCCGCTTCCTTGTATTTCTTATCCATAAGTGTAATCATCCTTTTCTGTCTCTCATCTGATACACTTATTATATCATCATCCACCTCTTTTTGATAGACATATGATAATACCTCTAAATCATTGAGCTTTTCTTTCCTCTTTTTCTTTTCCTCTACAATTTTCTCAATCTCCGGTAATGATATAAAGTAGAATGATGCCATGTTATATGGCATTATCTTACCATTCTTTTCTCTTTGCCTGTATTCAGTTATGAGTTTCCCATTGAAATATCCTGTTGTAAAAACAATCTGGTCTACTGTTCCGGCACTTCCATAATCATCCCCTGACTTTAACTGATTCCTGCAAGTCTGTAGACATATCCCTGAAATCTTTTGATATCAAATTCTCCGATATCTGAACACTGCATCTCAATATTTGTAATGTTTCCTTCTTCATCCTCTGCCCTAATATCTAGAAAATTCTTTTTGTCCAATACAAATCTTCCTAAACTCTCCGTATTGACCACTCTTAGTGTTCTAAACTTCCTGTTTGTAACTGCCTCTACTACAAACTTCAATAATTCTCTTGATTCATCATCATCACTTCCTAAAGTCATTTTAAAAATGACATCATTGCGGTAAGTAATATTCACCTTTCTACCTTTATATTCTACACTGATCATAACTATAACTCCTTTCTAAAAATGTCTTATACTTATATATTCCTTTTATTTCGACATTTTTCTTTTTTTATTTTATTTTTTTCATAATATGAAAAAAATAGGAGTATTAACTCCTATTACATCACATATTCTATTAATATTGGTTTTTCTACTTTTTCATCAACTATAACAAAAGCATCTAATATTTGTTGCTGTAATTTATCAGATAATCCAGTATTAGTATGAACATAAATCAATGTTTCATCTTCTTTTACAAAATCGGACACTTTCTTATTTAAAATTAATCCTACACTATGATCTATTTCATCATCTTTAGTTTCTCTACCGCCACCAAGTTTCATTGAAACTAACCCTAAAGACATAGCATGAATATCTTTAATATATCCTGATACTTTGCTCTTAATTTCGATAACCTCTCTAGCACATTTAAATTTTCCACAATCAGTAATATAAGAATCATCGCCACCTTGAGCTTTCACCATCAATCTTAACTTTTCTAAAGCACTTCCATCTTCAATTGTCTTTTCTAACATTATTCTAGCTTCATCTAAATTTTTTGCTCTTTTAGCCTGTAGTAACATATGACTACCAGCAATTAAACATAATTCTAATAAATCAGTTGGTCCTTCTCCATTTAATGTATGAATAGCTTCTATAACTTCTAGACTATTTCCAATCGCTTTTCCTAAAGGTTGATTCATATTAGAAATAGTTGCTTTTGTATCTCTATCTAAAGACTGCCCAATTTCAATCATTGTTCTTGCCAGTTCTTTAGCATCTTCTACTGTTTTCATAAACGCACCATCACCATATTTAACATCTAACGAAATTGCATCACTACCA
>CALCBO010000305.1 GCA_937897245.1 uncultured Caryophanales bacterium
AAGAAGATTGATAATAATAAATAATAATAATTCTAATATATTAAAATTAGTTACTAGATTTAAATAGACTCCTGCAGGATAATATATTTTCATAATAAAATCATTTACAGTAGTTATATGGGCTGAAAGATAATTATAAAAACTATCTAAGTTATATGATAAATAGAAAACTAATAATAAAAATAATGTTGTGATTATTATTTGAGCTAGATTTTTAAATCTTAAATGACTAGTTATAGTTGTGATAATTGAACCTATTAGACATGATATTATGATAGGAATAATTGGTAAGAATAATAACATAATAATACTAGTTATGAAGAAGCTTAAATTTAGATGAGTAGTCCATCTAAGATAAGCAATTATTAAAGGAATAAAAAATAAAGAATGAAATATTAATTCAAATAAATAGAATTTAAATATACGAATAAAGAGTACTGTACTTCTTTTTAGTGGAAGAGATAATAGTAATTGATCATCCCTACAATTAAACAATAATGGTCCTGATTTATATACTCCTTCAATGACAGTAATAAAGGCAGTTGAGATAACAAATAAAGGTAATATTAAATCTTGTATACCTAGAGGTGTAAGTTTTTCTAGAATAATGTTTGCATTAGACCAAATAGTAAACATAAAAAATATAGTAATAAATAATATTAAAATATTATTTCTTTTTTTAGATGATTTCTTTTGACTAATTTTAAAGATATTCATATCAGTACTCATAGTAGCTTTAATTAAAGAATATAGTTTTTTCATTATTTTTCTCCTAGTTCTATAAATACTTTTTCTAGTGATTTATCACCTTTTATTTCTTTCATACTACCACTTTTTATTATTTTACCCTTTTTAATAATGGCAACTCTAGAACATAATTTTTCAGCTACATCTAAAATATGAGTTGAATAAAATACTATCTTTTTTTCTTTTACAAGTTCATTTAATATTTCTTTAATATCAAAGACTGCTTTAGGATCTAATCCAACAAATGGTTCATCCATAATAAGTATTTTAGGATTATGACTTAAGGCAGCAATTAAAACTACTTTTTGTTTCATTCCATGAGAAAAACTATCTATAGTATCATTTAGATTATTAGTCATATCAAATATTTTAGCATATTTCTTTATATTTTCCTCTCTTGTTTTAGTATCTACTTCATACATATCACAAATAAAATTAATATAATCAATAGCTTTCATATGTTCATAAGTTTCTGGATTATCAGGAACATATGCCATTTCTTTTTTACATTCTACTGGTTCTTCTTTTATTGATTTACCATTAATAATGATATCTCCAGAGGAAAAATCATGAATTCCCACTATAGATTTTATGAGAGTTGTTTTTCCTGCTCCATTATGACCAATAAAAGCAAAGATATCACCATCTTCGACAGTAAATGAGACATTATCTAAAGCTATTTTAGAGGCATATTTTTTAGTTACATTTTTTATTTCTATCATAATTTTCACATCCTTTTTTACCAAATATATGGTATTAATCGATATTTAACATTTTTTTCATACTCTTTATAACCTTTTAATTCTTTTTCTAAGAGTTTTTCTTCATTGTTAATTCTTATAACTATAATAATTGGATAGATTAAAAATACTAGAAAAGAAATAAGTGAATTTAAGATTAAAGGTATCATTAAAAAGAGAATAATTGTGATTGAATACATGGGATGTCTTACTATTTTGTAGAAACCAGTAGTTATTACTTTCTGATTATTAGTAGTTTCAATAGTACGTGATAAATAAGTATTTTGTTTTAAAACAAGAGAATACATAAAATATGATATTAGAAAGGTAATAGCTGCTATAACAATTATAAATTTTGGTAGATTAAGCCAGTTATAACGATAGTTTAGGCCTGCTAGTACAAAGCCTATTATAAACATTAAAGCTGATAATGTGACTACTACTTTTTGTTCATTTTTCTTTTCTTTAGCATTTATTCTAAGTTCTAATAAATTAGGATTTTTAATATATAGAATTATTCCTAGAATAAGCATTGGAATAAATAATAAGATAATAAATAACCAAGCATTATAGAAAGATATAGAACCAGCTGGAATAAAAAGAAGAATTATTATTAATAGTAAGCCAAATAGATACTTTGATAAAGCTCTAATTAATAACGATATATTCATAATTATTACCTACTCTCTATTTATTTTTTCAATTATTATACTTTGTGGGTTAGATTCTTTATTAAGTAGAGTTAAATCATCTAGATGAAGATGTTCTTCGTTAGGTGATACAGCAAGATTTACTAGATAATCAGCTAATTCTATTAAGTCTTTAGAACAACCACTAATTATTAATTCATTGTTTATTTCTTTAAGAGTAATTCCACTATAAGTATTAGGAATTTGATAATTATTCTCTTTTAAATAATTACTAATAATACTATTATTCATTGTATGTTCTCCTATATTATTTCTTTTTCTTTTAGTACTTTTTTAGTATCTAAATCAATTAGTTTGATAATATTATCTTCAATTAAGATACAAGTATGTTCTCTATTATCAAAGGGAATACCTACACTACCAGGATTAATATTATTACCTGTTAGATTATATAGATGAGTATGACCACTTAAGGTATAATCATGTTTTATTTTATCTTTTAAGTTATCTAGAAGATGGCCATGAGTTACTAAGAACAACTTATTCGCAATAGTTAATTCTTCATAATCTTTAGTTACTGAAAAGTCACTTATCATATCATCTACTTCGGCATCACAGTTTCCTCTAACACAAGTAATTATATCTTTATAGTTATTAAGTATTTCTGATACTTTAAGAGGATTATAAGACTTTGGTAGAGGATTACGTGGGCCATGATAATATAGGTCTCCTAGTAAGATTAATCTATCAATATTATTACTTTTGATTATTGATTCTAGTTTTTTAGTATATTCATAATTACCATGAATATCACTTGCGACTAATATATTCATATAGACTCCTTTATCTTGTTTTTTCTTTAGAATTTTGTAAGAGAGATTCACATATTCCTATAACATAAGTTATTCTAGGTAGATATTCTATAGTTTTTTCCATATCTCTAATTTGATATAGAATGTCTAAAAGACTTGTATTCTCTTTTATGATATATGTAATTAAAGGATTATCTTCTAAGCTATCCAAATCTTTATTAATAGCTAGTTCTTGAATTAAGATATAGAGTTCATTAATTAGTTTAAATTCATCTTTTAATTCTAGTTTTTCTATTATATTAGAATTATTCTCTATTATCTCTTGGTAGTAAGCTGTTTGATAGAGATTATCATTATTATCTTCTATTATATAGACTTTTTGATGTAAGTATCTAAGATAATTATAAATACTATTTACTGTTTCTCTATCATTTTTATTATCTAATTCTTCTGCTAATTCTAGTAGTTTTTTTCCTAATTCTTCATCTTCAATATCACAATTAATATTATATTCTTTTTGTAATTTAGTTTTTAGTAATACTATCTCTTCTTTAGTTAATTCTGTTATTTTATAAGCATTTCTAATAATAGGTTTTTCTAGAATTACTTGTTTAGTTAAGAAAAATATTAATTTAGCTGTACTTTCTGAGATTGAATCATTGGTTGAAGATTTAATTTCATTTATTCTTTTATTTAAATATACTAAAGTATTTTCAAGATCTATATCATGATTATTAATAATTGTTTGAACAGCAGTTAATCCTTGATTTAGTATTTCTGTTTTTCTTTCATTATCATTAGTATCTAGGTAATTATTAATCATTTGATATTCAATCTGTTCAATTCTTAATAAAGGATCATCTTTAATAAATTGATGGTAAAAGATATAATTATTAGGATTATTTTCAAGTTCTTTTTGTATTTCATAATAAGTTTTTTTAGTACCATTTAAATTATATTTTTCTTTAAGTACAGGAAAACTTGAGAAGTAATAATTGGGATTTGTTCTAATGGCTGAATCTGTTATTAGAATTATTAATTCTTCTGCTGGAGCAGTTGTTTTTATCCTTCTTAGTGATTTACTTATACCAAAATACATATCATGATTATGAGAAATAGTATGTGGAGAAGAATTTTCTATATCTATACGAGTATCTAAAATCGAATTAATGTCATAAATCTTATCACCATGTGTAGTTACTATGCGAGACAGAAGATTTCTCTTGGTTAATTGTTGTCTAAGGAATGTTATAGCTTGATAGTTTGCATCTTTTTCAATAAACATATTATCATGGGCATTTTTATAAAATTCTGGATGATTTTCATTCAAAAATAATAATGTTACAAAGTCTTGAGAAGATAATAGATTGTCATAAGTTGAGCCTTTTTCCTTTAAAGCTCTTGTTTGAATAATATGTTTTATTTCATGATCAACGGTAAAAGCAAAATCAATTAAATGGGATATTTTTTCATATCCAGATAATTCTCTTTTATTATGGTTATTAAAAACATCAAAATCTATATACAAGCTTTTTTGGTCATAAAATGCTCTAACATCATATGGCCAATTTTTTTGACATATTTCATTCGTTATGGGATTATGGCGATAAATCCCAATTAACTCGTTTGTTTTTTTAGGAACTGTTCGTTCTTGATAATAAAAGTGTGTAGGTACCGTGTTACCAACTAAATCATATAATCTAGCTATAATATATTGTTGAAGTAATACAAATAAATGTTCATCTAGAGATAATGGATCATTATTTTCTAATAATCTATAAAAATCATCATATATTTTACTTAGGTTCATTTTGTCACATCCTTTAATCATATTATACTAAATAAAGACTAGTTTGAGCTAGTCTTTATTAAATTATTTTTTTTCATAAATAGTATCATCACCAAATGAATCTTTTACATTTAGTTTATTACCATCGATACTAAAAGTAGTATCAAAAGAAGTGGTATCTCCTTCATAGAGAATTGATAATTTGTCTTTATTAATTTTATAAGTACACTTCATAAGAGTACCAGATGCATCATAACTACAAGTTCCATCTTTATTAAATGTATAGACAAATGAATCGTGAGCCCATTTTCCTACAATAGCATCTTTACTATTATTTTCCTTTTTACCACAACCTATTAAAGCAAAACAACAGATAATAATAAATATACTAAATAATATTTTTTTCATATAAGTCTCCTTTCATTATAATTATAACACATGAAAGAAGTTTTTTTATTAATAATATTATTTTTAAGCTGTTTGTATTTCTTTTATTAAGATTTTATTATTTTCTTTTTCTGTATCATATTTAGTAATTTGATTTTTACCATTTGATTTTGATTCATAAAGAGCTTTGTCTGCTTGAACAATTAAATCATCAATATCAGTTATTTCATCAGTGCAAGAATAACCAAAACTCATTGTAACACTTTTTTCCTCATCTGGAAGCATTGAACGATTATTGGCTGCTTCTCTAATTTCTTCTAATCTTCTAAAAACAACATCTTCAGCACAGTTTACAAAACCAATGAAGAATTCATCTCCACCAAAACGACAAACATAGTCAGTTTCTCTTACATCTTCTCTGATAATTTGGGCAACTTCTTGAATAACATGATCACCAGCCATATGTCCATATGAATCATTAACTTCTTTAAAATCATCAATATCACACATCACAACGGCACTACAATCACGAATTCTTCCTAAGATACGTCGATTATTAAGCCCTGTTAAATGGTCAATATTAGCAACTTCTGCTAGATAGTTTCTCTCTTGAATTAAGCGTTTAATTAATTCTAAAGTTCTTTGATCATCTATTTTTTCTATTCTTTCTTCTAATTCTTTGATATATGAAAAATCCTCTCCCATAAATCTATCTCCTTTCTAAGATTCTATTTATTTCGGTTTAATAACTTTATCATATAAAACATTTAGAAACAAGTATTTTATAAATATTTGTTATAAAAAATCTTTATCTTTTTACTAATTCTTTAATACTATATTAATAATTATATAAGAAGTTCCTAATATATGAAAAAAAGATGTATTATTTGCATCTTTTGCTTATTTTTTAGGGGCAATAGTTACACTTCCATGAGCACCGGATGAATAAAATGCATCAATATCTTCTGGTGTATATGGTACTCCACTTAAATTTTCATAATCATAATCACCTGAACCAGATGAGTCATTTGCATAACATATACCATCTTCATTTTTATAGAACATTATATAATGGTCTAAATAAGCTTTGCTTCCATCATTTCTTTTAAACCACTCTCCTGTAGATGAGGCTACAACTACTTCTCCTTTATCTAAATGCTCATATAAGTCTTCTTTACTATGAATACATTCAATACCAGTTACTTCCATTTGATCAGATAAGCCGTGATCATCAATCCAGCGTTGAGCTAAAGTACTACCTTCCCAACCAATACCAGTGGAATCACAACCGTAATTTTCCCATTCTCCAACGTTATCAGTATATTTATCCTCTCCAAGTAAAGTATTGACTGCCATTAAGAATGCTGTCATTCCACAGTTTGATCCATTTCCTTGAAAATGCCAGAATTTTTTACCATCAT
>CALCBO010000306.1 GCA_937897245.1 uncultured Caryophanales bacterium
TATTTTTTATATCATATTTAATAGTATAGAATAGTAAAGGTGGAAAATGCATGGCAGGAAAATCGAATTGCGAGACGTGCAGTAATTATGTGTTTGATGAAGAGTGTGAATGTTATTGCTGCGATGTGAATCTGGATGAAGATGAGATGTATCGGTTTATGAGTAATAGTTTTTTTAATAGTGAACAGAACGATTCTTTTCATGAATTAAAGGGTATTGATCTTCAAGAATTATTAGTAGAAACTGAGAATTTACTATTAAATTATAGAGATGTACTTAATATTCCAAATAGTGTTCAATTTGGAGTAGAAATTGAGTATGAAAAAGTTAATAAAAAAATGGTTGATAGATTTATAGCGAAGAATTTAGGTGATTGGGTTTCTAAAACTGATGCTTCAGTACAATCTGGTGGAGAAGTTACTTCCCCTATTATGCATGATTGTAGTAGTGATTGGAGAGCTTTACAAGATATTTGTCGATATTTAGATGAAAAAGGAGCTGATACTACTCATAGAGCTGGAGGTCATATTCATATTGATAGTCATATTTTAGAAAATAATGTAGATGCTTGGAGAGTTTTCTTAAAACTATATATGAATTATGAAGGAATTCTCTATCGTTTCCTTTATGGAGATAAAATAAATGCTAGACCAGTACTTGCTCAATATGCTCCACCTTTTGCAGATATAATCCATGAAGAATTAAAAGAGATTGAAGAAATAGATAGAGCTAGTGAATTACATTTTATTTTATCACGAAATACAAAGTATCTTGGTTTATACTTAGGACATGTAGTTTATAATGATTATCATAATTATCCTAAAAATACAATAGAATTTAGAAGTCCGAATGCTAGTACTAATGAAGTAATTTGGCAAAATAATATTAATGCTTTAACTAAAATGTTATTATCTGCTAAAAAGCAATTAGTATCTGAAGAATTTTTAGATTATAAAACTGATAATGAATATGTTTCATATAATGATAATTCATTATTATATTCAGCAGTTAATTTAAAAGATGTATTAGAGTTTGTAGACTTAATATTTGATAATAATATTGATAAAATATACTTTTTAAGACAATATTTAAAGAGTTTTCAAGAAAATCATAATGAAGGAAAGAGAGCTATTAACGCTAAGAGTTTTGTTAAAAGGAGAAATTGATGAAAATGTATTATTTAGCTTATGGAAGTAATTTAAATATAGAAGATATGAAAGATAGATGTCCTAGTGCTAAAGTAGTAGGAACTACTAATTTAGAGAAATATAGATTAGTATTTAAGGGTGGATTAGATAATTATTCTTATCTAACTATAGAAGATGATGATAATGGAATTGTTCCGGTAGGAGTATTTGAAATAGATGATATAGATGATTTTAAAAGATTAGATGTTTATGAAGGATATCCTACTTTGTATGATAAAAAAATAATTAATATTCAATTAGAAGATGTATTAGAAGAAGCTTTAATTTATATTATGAGACCTGATTATGATTATCATATACCTTCTACTTTATATTTTAAGAATTGTTTAATAGGTTATAAAGATTTTGATTTTGATAAAGATATTTTAGTTAGAGCTTTATATGATACAAAAAAAGAAATGACTAAAAGCATTCCTAAAATAAAGTTAAGATAATATCTTATCCCCCTCTTCTAACATTTTAGTAATAAAGATACCATATCCTTTCTTAGTATCAGATACAATAACATAGTTTAAGACACCTATTATTTTATTATCTTGAATAATTGGAGAACCACTCATTCCTTGGATAATACCTCCAGTTTTAGTTAGGAGTGATTGATCAGTTATTTCAAAGAAGATATTTTTATTACTAGATGATTCATCGATAGATATTATATTTATGTTAAAGTCTTCTATTTGATTATCTTTTATTACTGTTTTAAGGGTTGCAGGACCTTTTTTTATTTCTCTAGTAGACGCTATATCTATTATTTCATAATTAGAAATAGTTTTATCATATATACCAAATATACCATTAATTTCATTAGAATTAATATTTCCTAATTGTTCATTGTAATCTATATTTGCATTCTTTTCTCCACTTTCATTACGATTACTTTTCTTTATAGTTGATACTTCGGCTTTATAAATATTACCTGATGATATTTGGAATTTAGATAAAGAACTACTTTCTAATATTTCATGACCTAAAGCACCATATACTTTTGTTTCTGGATCAATATAAGATAAAGTACCAATTCCATTTATTTGGTCTTTTACATATAAACCTGATTTTAAAATATCATTTTCTTTGATAAGAGTAAATGATATTTTTTTAGTTTTTTCTCCTCTTTGTATTTCAAATTCATATTCTTTTTCAGTTTGTAGAGCTTGATTTAATGATTCAATTGATTGAATAGAAGTATCATCTATTTTTTTAATTATATCTCCTACTTGGAATCCTGCTAATTGTCCTATATTTTTATCTTGGACTTCATAAAAACCTACTATATATACTCCATCTGAATGAGCTTCAATACCTATTGTTTCTCCACTTATCGCAATTCTATTAGAATAAGCCAAGACAGATGAGGGAATTATTAATAAAGATAATAGACAAATAATTAGTTTTTTCATACTGTCACCTCAAAAATATAATGGACAAAAATAGACAAATTATGCAAAGTATGAAAAAAAATCAAGATATTATTTTGACATAACCTTAAAAATTAAGTATATTTATACTAGAGGTGATAAGATTGGAAAATGAAAGATATCTTAATGAATATGAAAGAATAAAAAAACGTTCAATGAGTGGTGATTTTGTAGATAGGCAACAAGCGAGAAAAGAAAGACGACAGATAAGAATGCAAAAAGAAGAAAAACTTAGAAGAATTAGAAGAGTTGTTGTAGCAGCTAGTTTTGCTTTAATGGTCGCAGCATCTCCTGTTTTAATTCATAATTTTGTAGATAATAGAATAATGGATTCTTTAGTAATGGACTTTAAAACTGAAGTTATTGCGCCGGAAACGCACAGAACCGATGATAATCAAAATTATTTTTATGATGAAGATGATATTGCAGATAAAATAACTAGTATGGATGATATTGATGAAGCTGTCTATCTATTACAAGTTAATGTTGGAGAGCATAATACTAATCAAATACTAGAACACACTGATTATGGTAGTTTTGATGAGTTTAAGACAGAGAGAGGTTATGAGTCAACTGAAGACTTTATGAGAAGAACTAGAGAACATATTCTAGATAAAACAAAGAATGAAGAAAATCACGAATTAAGTAATATGATGCAGGAAAGTGATAAAGATGATTCTATAGAAAATGATTTTCAAAGGATGGGTGAAAAATAATGGAAGATAATGTAGAAGTAGTAACAATAGATGGTAAAGATTATGCTATATTAAAAGAGATAAGTCATAGTAATAAAACTTTTTTATATTTATCAAATATTGTAGATGAAGAAGATAATTTAATTAGAAAATTAGATGAAAAAGATAATAATTTAATTGTTCCTTTAGAATCAGAAAAAGAATTTGAAATAGCTTGTAATTTATTATTAAAAT
>CALCBO010000307.1 GCA_937897245.1 uncultured Caryophanales bacterium
AATGCTAGTAGAGTAAGAGTTAAGTTTTCTGTATCTGATAAAACTGATGCTAGTGATAAATTGATAGTTCATTTAGATTCTGATAATAATCATATGGAATATTTATATAGTGCTGCTGATAACAATGAATCATTCCCATTTGATTTCTTTAGTTTATGTGATGGAAGTGTTAAGGATTTAACAGTGACTATTTTTGATACGGAAGGTTTATTTGTTTCTAAGATTGTTAGTTATCAGTTATATCAAAATCAAAAGCCATCTATTACTGAAATAAAAGCTATTTCTAATGGTAATGCATGTAATGTATATGATTTATGTCCACTTGAAGATGGAGGAAGTAAAAATATAGAGTTATCTGTAAAGGCAAAAGATGATTTAGATGATGCTAATAATATAAAGATGTGTGTATCTGATAATCCTAATTATTGTAATAATCCTAATAATTATATTTCATATACAGAAAATATTTCAATGGATTTGGAAGGCAATTATGATGGTTCTATTAAAAATATTTATGCTTATGTGGTAGATAGTTATGGTCTTAGTGAACAATCTTCAACATCTTATCTTTTATATAAGAATAAGCCACCAACAATTACTGATTATAGTATAGAGTCGGCAAAAGCTGAAAAGCCAGAAAATGGTAGTTTAGAGGTAATTATATCAGCAATTATTGTTGATGATTTTGATGAGCTTGATGTTTTAACTTATTCTTTACAAGAAGATGATAAGCAATTATTAAATTTATATAATTGGGAGCAAAATGGAATTGATTGTACTTTAGGTGGTACTTATGATGGAACTACTCGAACAATTTCATTATCCGTAACTGATAATTATGGAGAAACATCTTTTGTTTCCGATACTTATGATGTTTATAAAAATAAAGCTCCAGATGTAGATTCATTTACTATTAAAAGTGATGGATATCCATGTGATAATCCTGATTTATGTCAAATGACAAATGAGGGAGAAAATAATGGAAATACTACAGTAGAGTATGAATTAGCAATACATGATGATTTAGATGATATGGAAAATTTAAAATTATGTGTTAGTGAAAGTGAAGAATGTAGTGATTATCTTTCATATTTTGATTTCTTTCAAATAGATAAAGAATCAGTAGATAACGATGATATAGGTGATGAAGTAAATTCACCTCCTAGACTAAAATGGACATTTTCTTCAAATGAAGAAGATAAACCTTTTGATGGATCAACCAAGCATCTTAATATTTTTGTTGAGGATAGTAGTGGTTCTATTACTATTGAGTCAAGGGATTATACTGTTTATAAGAATAAAAAACCAACTTTAAAGGATGATCCTCATGTTATTCCAATTAGTTCTTTAAACGATTTAGTATATACTGTAGTTTATATTGATGATTTAACTAGTAAAGATGATTTAAAAATAAAATATTGTTATACAATTGAAGGTGAAGATACTGATCCAGTTTGTACAGCTTCGTATCCTTATGTTGAAGTACCAGATATATATGGAGGTATATCTGGAGAAATAGTACAAGATGAAAATAATAATAATGATGATAATAATAATAATAATAATCAAGAAGAAGGATCTTATGAAAGGAGAAACTTAATTCGCTTAAATACTGATAATTTGTTTTTTAATTATAGTGAATTAATTGGTAAAACATTGAATATTTATTCTGAGGTTGAAGATTCATATGGTTCGGTAGAAAAATCAAAATCAGTTTCTTATAATGTATATAGTGATCGTCCTCCAGATATTACAATTTCTTCTGCTAAGATTGATGATAGATATTATACTGATTCTTCAAATAATAGAGTAGAGGAAGTTAATGAGGAAGAACAGGCTAATTATACTTTGAATTTCGATCTTAATATATATTTTCTAGTAACAGATTTATTTGATCAATATACAGTATGTTTAGGTAAAAGTGAATCACAATGTGATTCTGAATACAGTGATTTTTATGATGGTTCAATTAGTAGTGGTAAACATATTAATTATACTTATAAAGTTGATGATGGGGCAAATTTAAATGATTTGCCATTATATATTATAGTTAGAGATACTAATGATAATACTGTTAGTCAGAAAATATCTTTAGCGGATGATAATGAAACTAATATTGTTAATACTTGTATGTCATATGATTTAACGAAGAATAAGTTTCAATTTAGTCCAAAGAATAATAATTCAGTAATTAGTGCAGATTATTGTGAAGGAAAATGTTATAGTTTTAATCCGTTAACTAGAGAAATTAATTCTAAATTTGCTTTATATACAAAGAAACAATATAGATTTGATAGATATTCTGATAATGTTATGTGTTCATCAGCTGATGTTAATATAAGAGTAAATTGTTCTTTTAAAGATTGTTTCTTTAAAAACAATAATTATCAAAGAAAAGCAATTGGTTTTTATGAAGTTATAGACCAAGTTCCTTGGACTTATACAGAATTAGATGATGAGGGAAATGTTGTTTCTAAAGTAGCTAATTCTCATTATCAAGTTTATTCTAGTAGTTATGATGAAGAAGAAATAGATGTATATGGTAGTAATCCTCAGATAAGAGAAAAAGTAGGTAGTGAAACTATTACTTTAACTTTAACTCCAGAAAGAATATGTCCTGAGTGTATTAATAAAGATGAATATAAATATAGTTCTAGTTCAAGTGATCCTTATGTAAGAATTAACGATTTTCCAGATTATAATTGGGGTGAATATTATGAAACTGTTGAATAAAAAAATATCATTATTTATTGGGATTATATTAATGATTGTTTTAGTAGTATTAATTATCTTTGCTTTTAGATTATATAAGAGAGAACAAAGTGATTTTATTACTGCTAATGAGTATAATTTTTCAGATAAAGTTGAGGAATTACCTGGTACAGTAGTTTATTCTAATCCTAAATTAAAGTCAGCTCATTGTTTAGATGGGGTATGTATAGATGAAGCAACCTTTTATTATATTGATGATACTGGGAGAGTTGATTATTTAATAACTAATAATTCAAATGAGAAAAAAAGTGGTTATTTAAAAATGAAATTTAGTAAGGGATATCTTTTAATTGCTTATAATAATATTGGTGTTGGAGCTAGTGTTAAAACGACTTCACAATATAAAGGATTTGATTTATCTAAAGAGAGTGATTATGTATTAGAAAATTTAAGTGAAAAGGAATTAAGTGAAATAGAAAAATAATAATAGGTGGTAATCATATGGAAATGAAGAATAAAAGGATAGTTTTTATTATTATGACAATTGGTTTTATATTAATTATTTCTGGTAGTGTTTCAACAGTCTTATTAGGGTTAAAAGCAGATAGAGAAGAAACATTAAAAAGAGTTTCTGTAGTTGGAGATCAATTTGAAATATTTAGTGCAAATACAAGTGTTTTTGAGGCTATGAGAGATGATTTATATGAAAACTATTTAGGAAATATTTATTATGATACTATGGTAGATACAGATAAAGATATTAAAAATAAATTATCTAATTATGAACATCTAGTAGATGAACTTGCTAAAAATACAGTTGAAATGGATAATTTGTGTGAAGGAGTATATTATCCTGATAGTAATACTAATAGTAAATGTCAAAATTATAAAACCATTTATGAACAAGTAAATAATTATTTTGTTTCTGATATTGATTTATATAATAATGAAATAGGTAAATTTAATGATTATCAAAAGGAAGCTAATTCAAATACAGTATTACAAGAGTATACAACTAAAAAAGATTATATTGATTATAATAAAGATAATAAGATTGAAGGTAAAGAGGAATAAGGTTGAAAAAAAATAATTAAATTTAGACACGCAAAAAAGTGTCTTGTCAATGA
>CALCBO010000308.1 GCA_937897245.1 uncultured Caryophanales bacterium
TATGATTTCACAGGGTGTAGCTGAAGGTGAAGAAGAGGTATCTACTGAAATATTAAATTCTTTGAGTGATTATTATCATTCTGGGGAATTAAATGATTTTACATTATCTGTTCAATCATATATTGATCAAGGATATACTTATGATGAAGCATTTATGAAAGCATGTGGTAGTTATACAGAGCAACTTGTTGATGCTTTTGCTGGTGGCTTTGTTTCTGGTATTGGATTTGGTGGTTTCCGTGGTGCGAAGATAGTTGCACAATCGGGAATAACTTCAGCTACTAGCGATGTGGATTTTAAAACAGAATTAGCGAGAAAAATTGATGCAGATATTTATTCTCAAGAGAACTCTGAAGATTTATCTTTGCGTGAACAGTATGAGCTATATCTTCAAAGAAAAGAGGCTTCAAAAGGTAATAGGTTATCTTTGGTAGATTTACTTTTTCATAATAATGAATCTGATTCAAATTCTGAAGCTAAGTCGGATGCAGTTGTTGATCATTCAGAAAAAATAGATGTAGATGATGATTCTAAGGCAACAGAGATAACTGTTTCAGAACCTACTACAGAATCAGCAAAAGTAACTGGTCCAACACCAGTTGAGGAATCACAAGAAGTAGCTGATTCAACTCCAGCTGAAGAAACAGATTCTTCAGGAAATGGTGATTCTACAATAACTGATTATGTTGAACCTGATACAGATAATGGTGCAGTAGCAACTCCAGTTGAAAACGATAGTACTATACCTGCATCTACATCTAGAGCTAATGTTGATACAGAAATAACTACTTTAGATGATGATAATAATAGCCAAAAAACTGAGGAAAAACCAAAAAAAGTTAAAAACAGTAATAAGGATGATGCTACAACAATTACCTTAAAAGAAGGTATACTTTATGAGATAGATGATAAATATAAAAAATATTCTGATGCTTTAGGTGGAAAGAAATATCAAGATGGTTCTACAGTTGTAACTAAAAAAGGTAAAGACGGAAGTAATACTTATTATAGATATAATGCAAATGGTGAATTAATTGAAGTACATGTAGTGGATGCTAAAGGTAATGAGTCATACTTTAATAGTGATGGTGTTCCATGTAAAAAAGCTTATGATTCTTCAGACAGTCCAGTTATACCAATTACTGTATTAGATGGTGGAGAAGTTACTGTATATGATAACGAAATTGTAGTACATAGAAAAGAAAATGGAAAATCTGTTTTTTATACCTATGATAAAAATGGTGAGTTATTAAAAGTAAAAGATGATAAAGGAAATGATGTAGAAGGTCAAGCTGATAGAATTAATAAAATTGATGTTGCTGAAGATACAAAAACTGATGAAAAACCTAAAAGTGAAAGTTCAAAAGAAACAGAAACTGATTATGGAAGAAAAACTAAATCTAGTCCTAGTGAGGCTCGAAGAACAGGTGGAGAAAGTGTTCCTTCTGGAGGTGAAAGAGCAGGATATACAGGGAATAATGGTAATAATGGTAATACGGATAATAATCAAAATGGTGCTAATGTTGGAAGAAATGGTTCACATTCTTCAAATCAGCAAGCACATGATTTAGTTGGAAAATCATATAAAGGAAAAAATGTAGGTAATTCTCTTTATAATGCTCCTGCTAAAGTAGCCGGTTCTATTCCAGCTGCAAGTGCAGCAACAACTGGAAATAGTAATAGTAATTCTAATACAAATAATAATTCTGGAAAGAAAAAGTCTGATTCTAAAAGTTCTACTCCAAGTCAGAAAAAATCTCAATCAAATAAAGATGTTGATTCTAAGAAGAAATCTACTACTGTAGAAAATACAGAGGCAACTAGAAAGTCTGATTCTAGTAGGGATTCAAATAAGGATAGATCATCAAAAGTAAGTAATTCTACTGCTAGTAGTAAATCAACAACTAAAGGTAAGGTGGCTCAACCTTCTAGTAAGACTGATAGAACTACATCAAACAGTTCAAGTAAGTTAAGTAATAGTCAGAAAAGCAGAGGTAATACAGCAAATACTGCAACTAATGCTAATGATGGAAAAAAATCATCAAATCCTGTTGCTAATCTTTCTGAAGGATTAAAGAGTGATATGAAATCTGCTACTACATCTATGGCTGGTATTGCTGGTGGGGGATTACTTGGAGCTGAAGCAATTTTAGGTGGCGCTTCACTTGGTGCGGCATCTTTATCAGGAATAGGATCTATGTCCAATTCTGCTAATACCCCATCAACTTCAACTTCTTATTCAGGAAGATCAACTCCTTCTGGTAAGTCTTCTGGTAATTCTTATACGGCAAATCAAAATAGACCTATGAAAGATGTTGTTCAGACTGAAGTTAGGGTTGATACTTCTCAAGGTGATGTGTCTTATTCTCAAGAAGCATTATCAGATATTAATGGTTCAACTAATCCTAATGAAGATTCTGATAAGGAAAGTACAAAAAAGGGTAGTACTAAAGAAGAACAATCAAAAGATGAAGGAAAAGATAAAACTACTGAGGATAGTGCAGAAGAAAATGAAGAAAACAAAGAATTAAGTAATACTGAAGAAGCTGATAGTAAAAAGGGTGAAATTCCTGCTGAAATAGAAAAATTAGGTGAAGATATAGTTGGGGATAATCAAGAAATAGAAAGATTAGAAGAAGATTTACCTGAGTCAGATAATATTTCTCAATTAGATAAATTAGATGATGAGCCAGTTGAATCTTTAGAAACAGATACTAAGGTGTTACCTGCAACAGTAGAAGCAGAAACTAAGGCGCTACCTGCTGGAGAAGAAACTGATACTGGATTTTTATCTCCAGAATCAAAGGTTTCAGAAAATGATAATGTTGTTAATACTGGTAATAATACGGAAGTTGAACAAAGTAATCAACAACAAAGTGAACAAAAACAAGCTGATTATCAAGTCTTAGATGAATTATTTGATAATAATAATGATAAAAATAGTGTGGTTCATGCTTTAGTTAGATATTTAAGGGAAGGTAAGGTTGGAGAAATACCATTAGAATATCGTGCGTCTGTGGCTAGTATGGATTCAAGTAATATTGTTGATTATTTTAATGATAATAATATTGCTCATGATTTAAAAACTATGGATTCTCAGATTAGTAGAAATCAAGTTGATATAAGAGCAATAGTTGATGAGTTACGTAAGAATAATTTAGTAAATCAAGATGGAATATATGATGGTGATCTTAGAGTTGCAGCTTATCTATTAACTGATAATTTAGATTTTATTCCAAATAATGATTTTAAAACAGCTTTGGCTAGTATGAATAAATATGATATACTTGATTTCTTTAGAAATAACAATTTAGGACATGTTGTAAATTATGCTGTTGAATTCTTAGATTCAAGAGGAATTCCAGTTCAAAATAGAGCTATGCTTCAAGAAGATACTAATGTTGGTAGTACAGTTAATTCTGATACACAACAAGTAGAGTGGGCAGATGTAGATACAGAACCAGTTGATATATCTAATACAACAAACGTTGAGACTGATAATTCAGAAATTTCCTCTGATAATAATGTTACCGATACTAATTCAACAGAAAAATTTGTTAGTTTAAATGAGTTGATTCCAGAGGGTGTTGGTATATTTGATATAGATACAATTAATAGAGGATTACGAAGAGGTGTTTTAGAATTATACTTTAATGATTTAGTTTCAATTGAAGATTTACAGCCATTCCATGATTTATATCAAAGACTAAATAATGAAAATATTGTAACAGATGTAGGATTTATGAAGGCTTTAGAAGTTGCAGAAGAAAAATATAATGTAGCTGTCGAAAGAGAATCCAATATTGAAAAATTGAAAGATAATAGTAATTTATTAAGTCATGATGAAATGGAAAGTCAGTTAAAAGAAAGATTGAGTGAGTTGGCTAAAGGTGAAGATGTTAGCCCTGATTATAGTGCAAGAGATCAAGTTTTAAGTGTATTAGCTGATAGTGGACTATTCTCTTTGGATGAATTATTTGATACAGAAAATGGTAGTCATTATTCACAAGATTTAAATGCAGTTACTGTTATTACACCTAGTCAAACAATTTCTAGGTTTAATGATAATTCTGAAAATGGTTTAGTTGGTTCAGGACATCATGATCAAAATTTTGATAGAATTGTTAGAGCTGTATATGGTGATGTATTTACAAGTATGATTGCAAATAGCGAACAAGATGTTAGAATAAGATATATTAATATGGTAAATTCAGATGGAAGTCAGACTTTATTATTAACATTAGAAATACCAGTACCTATAAATTCTAGTCAATATGCATCATTGCAAACATTAAATGATGAATTGAAAGCTTATTCTGAAAAAACAGGAAAAGAACTTAATATAAATAGTAGACTTGTATCAAGCGATAATAATATGTATGAGGTATTAGAAGAACAAACTTCTTTAGATGAGATTTTACCAAAAGTTGTTGTGATCGATTCTACAGAATTACAATATCCAGAACGATATATGGTAGGTACTCCTAATGATGAGAATCATTATAATGATAGTACTTATAAGATTAATACAAATCCATTGGCTGATACAGAATCAACTATTCCTTCATTTGATGCTAATGCTCAAGAAATTGAATGGGCAGATGTTGATGAAGATTCTACTTCTCCAAGCGATGATTTTGGTATAATTTTGAATCCTGATGATTTTGTATTTGATGATTCAGAATTTGAAAATTTTGGACAAAAATCTACTCCTAAACAAGTTGAATATGATTTAGTAAAAGATGAAGAAATTGATAGTTCACCTTTAACATCATCAAATGAAGCGATGATTGATGAAAATAATGATGCTTTGGCTAATGACGTTGTTGGATATCCATTCAATATTGGTAATACAAGTATTGATGAAATAAGTCAATTAATGCAAGAGGCTTATAGAAAGAAAGCTGAATTAGAAGGAATTGAGTTACATTCTGATTCTGAACAACATTTTTTAGATGCTGTAAGAGAAATTGATTCTATAAATCAGAAATATAAGGATGAGGGATTTTTATCTTCTGATGATATGACACTAGAAGAATTCTTGGCTCAACGAGCTCAAATTGATTTATCTCAAATGTCTTTGGATGAATTAAGTGATTTAGAGGTTACTTTGAATGGTTTGATTCTTGATATTTCTTCTTATGTAGGAAAAGTTTCTGGTGGTTATAGAGGAGAAGCTATTAACATATTATTTGGTTATGGAGATGTCGATAATTTATCGAAGAGAGATATAGCTAATAATTATTATATTGGAGAAGCTA
>CALCBO010000309.1 GCA_937897245.1 uncultured Caryophanales bacterium
TGAAACTGCTACTATTACTATTGAAGAAGAATTTGAGTTAACAAAGATAGTTATGAATATGGTAAAAGGAACTGATGTTAAGGTTATTGCCGGTGCTGGTTCTAATGATACTGCTACTGCATTGAAGAAAGCAATATTTGCTAAGGAAGTGGGAGCAGATGCTATCTTGGTTGTTACTCCTTATTATAACAAAACTAGTCAAAGAGGTTTAATTGATCATTATACTTATTTAGCAGATCAAGTAGATATTCCAATGATTTTATATAATGTTCCAGGAAGAACAGGAATGAATATTAGTGTTGATACTGTATTAACATTAGCTAAACATAAGAATATTGTTGGTATGAAAGATGCAACTGATAATATTAATTATGCTATGGAAATATTAACTCATACTAAAGATTTAGATTTTGATATGTATAGTGGATGTGATGATAATATTCTTCCTTTTATTGCAGCGGGTGGAAAAGGAATTATTTCTGTATTATCTAATGTTTATCCAAGAGAAACTGAAATGTTTGCTCAAGCTTGTTTGAAAGGTGATTTAGAATTAGCAAGAAAAATGGCTTACGATTTAAATGATGTAAGTAAATATTTATTTATTGATGTTAATCCAATTATGCCTAAAGCAGCATTGGCAAAAAAGGGAGTATGTAGTGAAATGGTTAGAAGACCATTAATTCCTACTACTGATGTTAATAAAAAATTATTATTTGATGCTATGGAAGAGTTTGAGAAAAAGGGTTATTAATATGGATGTACTAGTATATGGTTATGGCTTAATGGGAAAAAAGGTTTCTCAAGCTGTAAGAAGTGATGAAAATATGAATTTAGCAGGAATTGTTTCGCCTGTATTTGATGAAGAGGTAAATGAAAAGACTTTTAATAATCTTTCTGAATGTAATATACAGGTTGATGCTATTATCGACTTTTCTCATCCTAATAATTTAGAAGATATTTTGAGATATGCGATTTCTCATCATTGTCCTCTAGTTATTGCTACTACAGGATATAATGAGCAGCAGTTATTAAAAATAGAAGAAGCTTCTTCGCAAATACCAATTTTTCAATCATATAACACATCTTTTGGAGTACAGATGTTGACAAAGATTGTAAAAATGGTATCAAAAGAATTTTTTGATAATGGTTTTGATATTGAAATATTGGAAAAGCATCATAATCAGAAGATTGATGCTCCTAGTGGTACAGCTAAATTATTATATGATGTTATGAGTGAAGATATTGATGCTAAGCCGATTTATGATAGAAGTGAAGTTCATCACAAAAGAGAGAAAAATGAAATTGGAATCCAGTCAATGAGAGGTGGAACAATTTTTGGTGAACATACAATCATGTTTGCCGGAAAAGATGAGATTGTAGAAGTTAAACATACTGCGTTATCAAAAGAAGTATTTGCTCAAGGAGCTATTGCAGCTTTGAAAGCTATATATAACAAAGAAAATGGTTTGTTTACTTTAAAGAATCTATATTAGGAGGAAAAGGAAATGGTACTTCAAAGTGAGTTTATTACAATAAAAGATAATTCATTGTTTATAGATGGCGTCAATGCGTCAACTTTAGCAAAGCAATATGGTACACCTCTATATGTTATGAGTGAAAGTCATATTAGAAAGCAATTAAACACTTTAAAAGAGAATTTTATGGATAAGTACGATAATACTTTACCTTTATTTGCCTCTAAATCTTTTAGTTGTTTAGAAATTTATAGAATTGCAAATGAATATGGTATAGGTATTGATTGCGTAAGTGCAGGAGAAATTTCTATTGCATTAAAAGCTGGATTTAATCCAGAAAAGATTTACTTTCATGGAAATAATAAATTACCTTCTGAAATAGAGTATGCTTTAAAGAACAAAGTAAGTCATTTTGTAATTGATAATTTCTATGAAATTGAATTAGTAGAAGAGATTGCAAGAGAATTAAATACAAAAGTTTATGCTACTATTCGTGTTACTCCTGGTGTTTATGCAGGTGGACATGATTATATAAGGGTAGGTGCTAAGGATACAAAGTTTGGTTTTAGTAGTCATGATAATACATATTTAAAGGCTATAGGATTGGTCTTGGATTCAGAATATATTGAATTTGAAGGTATTCATTGTCACGTCGGTAGCCAAATTGAAGAAATTCAAGCATATGTTTTAGCAATGCAAAAGTTTGTTGAAATTGCTTATCAAATTTATGAAACGTATGGTGTTGTTATAAAGAAATTAAATGCCGGTGGTGGTTTTGGTATTCAATATACTAAAGCGGATCAGCCATTGAATTTTGATTTAGTTGTTAAAACAATTGTAGATATTGTTAATACAGGTTTCGAAGCTAGAGGTTGGGAAAGACCAATGATAATGATTGAGCCAGGGAGATATGTTGTAGGAAATGCTGGAATTACCTTGTATACAGTAGGTTCTATTAAAGATATTCCTAATATTAGAAAGTATATTAGTGTTGATGGTGGAATGAATGAAAATATTAGACCAGCTCTATATCAAGCTAAGTATGATGCAATCATTGCAAATAAAGCTGAAGAAGAAAAAGACACATTAGTGACAGTTGCAGGAAAAAACTGTGAGTCTGGAGATATTTTGATTAAAGATATTATGATGGCTAACCCTCAATCTAAAGATTTGTTAGCAATCTTTTCAACCGGGGCTTATCATTATTCTATGTCTTCAAATTATAATCAAATTCCTAAGCCTGCAGTGGTTTTTGTTAAAGATGGAGAATCGAGAATAGTAATAAGAAGACAAACATTCGATGATTTAGTTAACTATGATGTATAAAAAGCTATATTTTATAGCTTTTTTTCTTTATGTCTTAATTCTGAAGATATGAGAAAAGATAAAAAAACACTGATGAAAAGGGCGAAAAAAAGGATAGGGAGAAAAGGAGGAGGAAACTTTTTAAAAAAAAAGTGAAAAAAAAGCTTTA
>CALCBO010000310.1 GCA_937897245.1 uncultured Caryophanales bacterium
CCATCAATGAAGCAACTTTAGAAATGATTACCAATAAAGAAGAATATAAATAAAAATTAATAATACTAATATTATAACTACTTTTTTTCTCATAAATAATCAAATAAAAAGAAAATTAAATTTTCTTTTTATTCTCCTTTTCAAATAATTTAACCATAACAAAAGCTACAAATAAAAGTATAAGAGGTAATAGCATATATATTATATTAGCATATGTCTTTGGATTAGTAAGATTTATTGTATCTTTTTTGCTAGGTTTAATTCCTAACTTTGAACTTACTTTTTGATATGAACCAGTTAATATTTCATCTTTATAATCTATATCCATTAAATCAATACCATCAATATAATTTTCATTCTTAGTACCTTCTAAATCAAAACTCAATAATAAAACATTTTTACCATTATTCGCATATCCCTGATTTATTAAGTAATTATACATTCTTTCACCACTTGTACTTTTTACTTCTTTAGGTAGAATAATATTAGAAATCTTAAAATTAGGAAGATTCATATCAAATGAAAACTCATTCATTTCATACTTAGAAGTAACATATAAATGACAAGTTGTTTTCTTACCATAATCAATTTCTTTATCATCACATTTCAAAGAAAATTCTGGTTCTGTATAATTAACTTGATAAAAATGTGGAAAAACACCAGGTCTATATAATCCATCTTCAAAGAAATCTACTTTCCAATATGCTTTCTTTCCATCTATTTCAGGAAATAAATAATTTTTGATTGGAACATTATAGTATACTAATTCTGCAAATTCTAATTCTCTATCTGCATCATAAAAATATATAGATAAGTCATTTCCTCGTGGAATATTAAAATTAATGATATCACCAGAAGAAAAAACTTGACCATCTGTTATTTCCGTATATCTATAAAAATTATTTGACTCATCACTACTAACAAAATTCATATTATTTATATAATAACGATTACTCCCATAAGGATCCATAATATAATCACCTGTATCATATAGTCCACTTAAAATAACCTTCTTTGAAATAGTGTATGAATTAAGTGCATCATCAAATGGATTATTATTCTCATCCACATAATAATTATCATCTACTCTAACTCCATCTATATATATATGGTATATATCTGTCCAACTACTATAAGGAGTACTAAACTCTATAACATCTCCTGGTGATAATAAAATATTATCATCACTATACATTAAATCATAAAAATTAACATTTTTTGCCCAAACTGATGTTGGCAATACAAATAAAAACGCTGTAACTATAATTACTATATACCTTTTCATACTATCACCCTACCCTTATTTAAGTTAATTATAAGATAATATGAACATTTTTACAAGTAATTTCCATTATAATCAAAAATAAGTTATCCACATTATCTGTGAATAACTTATACTTATTCGTTAGTATTATTTTTATTATCACTAAAACCTTCTTTTAATGATGCACCTGCAGTAACCAATCCTTGTAAATCACTTGGAACTATAATCTTAGTTGCATTACCATTAGCAACATCAACCATAGCTTCATAACTTTTAAATTTTAAAACAGCATCATCCATCTTAGCTTCTTTTAATAAGCTTAAGCCTTGAGCAGTAGCTTCTTGAATCTTTATAATAGCCGCAGCTTCTCCCTCTGCTTCACGAATTTGTGCTTCCTTCTTCGCATCTGCTCTTAAAATTGTACTCTCTTTTTCACCTTCAGCTATTAAAATAGCAGCTTTCTTCTCACCTTCAGCCTTAAGAATAGCTTCACGTCTTTCTCTTTCAGCTCTCATCTGTTTTTCCATTGATTCTTGGATATCTTTTGGAGGTAGTATGTTCTTAACTTCAACACGATTTACTTTTACTCCCCAAGGATCTGTTGCTTCATCCAAAATACTTCTCATCTTTGTATTAATAACATCTCTAGAAGTAAGAGTCTCATCAAGCTCCAACTCACCAATAATATTACGCAAAGTTGTAGCTGTTAAATTTTCAATCGCACTAACAGGATTTTCCACACCATATGTGTATAACTTTGGATCAGTTATTTGAAAATAAACAACTGTATCTATTTGCATAGTTACATTATCTTTAGTAATAACTGGTTGTGGATCAAAATCTCTAACTATCTCTTTTAAACTTACATTATTCGCAACTCTTTCTATAAAAGGAATTACATAATGAAGACCAGTCTGCATTGTCCTATGATATGCTCCAAGTCTTTCTATTACATAAGCTCTAGACTGTGAAACAATTTTTATTCCTAAAACTCCCACCAAAATCACAATAATTAAAACTATTAAACCAAATAATATATCCTGAAAAAGGTAAGA
>CALCBO010000311.1 GCA_937897245.1 uncultured Caryophanales bacterium
AATACATATTAATATAATCTACATCTTTATTAACAAGTAAATGGTCGTGGTCAAATTCTTTTTTGTTATCAACATAATGCCAATCCATATCTATAACAGATACATTAATTGGAATATTTTTTTCTTTAAATTTTTCGATTAATTCGATATATTCATCATCAGAATACGCATGATATCTACTCCACCAATTTCCTAATGCAAAGCGTGGAATTAATGGGACATTACCAGTAAGTTTATAAAATGTATCTAAAGCTTCTTGATAATTATTCCCATAAGCAAAATAATATAAATCTAAGCAAACATCTCTTTTATAAAGTTTGTTATTTTTTACTATTAAACTTTTACTATCATCTAATACTGTATAATATATTTTCGCAAAACTTAAATCATTACTAACTTCTACTCCAGTAATAGTAACAAACTTAATATGTTCATCTTTTACTTCTCTCATTAGTATTACACTAATTTCTTGTTGATAAGTATGATTTAATCTTTCTATTTTTATACTTGCCATAATCCACCTACTTATCTTTTAATCTCAACTAATTCATAAAGTTCAATGATATCGCCCTCTTTATAGTCTTGGCAATTTTCTAAAGTAATTCCACAATCCATATCTTTCTTTACTTCTTTTACTTGATCTTTTTCATGTTGTAGAGTATTAACTTGACCATTATATACTACAACATCATCACGAATTATACGAGCTTTACTATGATTCTTAATAACACCACTAGTTACATGACATCCAGCAATAAGACCTACTTTAGAGAATTTAAATAATTGACGTATTTCAGCTGTTCCTATTACTTTTTCTTCAAATTCAGGATCTAACATTCCCTTCATAGCATTTTCCATATCTTCTACAACTTTATAAATAATATCATATGTCTTTATTTCTATTCCATATTGTTTAGCAATATCTTGAGTAGTAAGTCCAGCTCTAACATTAAAACCAATAATAATAGCATTAGAGGCTGAAGCTAAAACAACATCACTCTCAGTAATAGCACCTACTCCACCACGAATAACTGAAACACTAACTCCTTCTACATCTATCTTTTCCAAAGCATTTTTAACAGCTTCTAATGAACCATTAACATCTGCTTTCAAAACCACTTTTATTTCTTTTTGACCTTCTTTAATACGTCCAAATAATTCTTCTAAACTCATTCCACTAAAATTAGTATCTTGTCCTTTAGAACGAAGAAGACGAGCTGCGGCAATCTCTTTTGCTTTTTTATCTGATTCAAAAGCCATAAATTTATCACCAGCTGAAGGAACTTCTGAAATACCAGTTACTTCTACTGGCATAGATGGTCCAGCTTCTACAATATTTTGTCCTTTATCATTTTTTAATGTTCTAACTTTTCCTGCAAAATTACCAATAACAATTGGATCCCCTAAACGTAGTGTACCATTTTGAATTAATAAAGTTGCAACTGAACCCACTTTAGAATCTTTACGTGATTCAACTACGGCACCAGTAGCATAACGATTTGGATTTGCTTTATATTCTTGCATTTCAGCTACTAATAAAATATTTTCAAGTAAAGCTTCTACTCCTTCACCTGACTTAGCTTAAATCTTATTAACAATAATATCTCCTCCCCATTCTTCAGGAGTAAGACCATTTTCTACTAATCCTGACATTACTTTATCAACATTAGCCTCAGGTTTATCAATCTTATTAATTGCTACTATAATAGGTACTTCTGCTGCTTTAGCATGGTCAATTGCTTCCTTAGTTTGAGGCATTATACCATCATCAGCAGCTACTATAATAATAACAATATCTGTAATTTGAGCTCCTCTTGCTCTCATTTCAGTAAAAGCCGCATGTCCTGGAGTATCAATAAATGTAATAGTTTTATCCTTACATTTAACTGAATAAGCCCCAATTGCTTGAGTAATTCCACCAGCTTCACCACTTACCACATCACTATTTCTAATGTAATCAAGTAGAGTTGTTTTACCATGATCCACATGCCCCATTATAGTTACAACTGGAGGTCTTTCTTTTAAATCTTCTACTTTATCTTCAATTTCATAATTTTCAAAATTAGAAATATCAGCTTGTTCTTCACTCTTTAATACTTTATCATAATCAGAAGTAATAACTTCTGCTGTATCATAATCAAGCGATTGATTAACACTTGCCATAACTCCCAAAGCCATACATTTTTTTACTAACTCAACAGCTGGAACAGTTAAAGCATTAGCTAAATCACTAACAGTCATTCCTTCTTTATAAATAATTACATTAGCATCTTTTTCATTTTCATTACTTTGTAATTTCTGACGATTCTTATACATCTTCTTACGTTCTTTTAAGAAATCTTTCTTATTATCAGTCTTTTTAGCTTGTTTATTTTGTTTAACTTTAGTAAAAGATGTTTGATTATCTAAATCAATCTTTGTATCAATAGCTAACTCCTCAGCTTTATCCTCTACCTCTT
The DNA here is from genome assembly GCA_937897245.1 of uncultured Caryophanales bacterium. Next base: position 2,460 of record CALCBO010000311.1, read on the forward strand.
CTTCTCTTCTACGCTCTTCTTCATCATCAATATCCACTTCTACATAATCTTCCTTATCTTGTATCTCATTATCTAAAAGAGTAATACTAATATCATCTAATAATGTGTTCTCATCTTGATAATTAATCCCAATTTTATCACACAATTCTTCTACTTCTTGAATTGTTAAACCTACATCATTGGCATAATCTTCTAATGTCATCACGATGACCACCTCACTTTTCTATTATTTTTCTTATTTCTTCATATACACTATCCTCTATTTCACATTCTAATCTTTTCTCAAGTATTTTAGATTTCCTAGCTTTTTCTAAAACTTCTACATCCTTTTTAATATATGCTCCTCTTCCATTTAACTTTCCACTTAAATCAACTATGATATCAGCTTCTGGTGTTCTCACAATTCTAAGTAATTCATTTTTAGGTAAAACTTCTTTAGTTACAACACAACTTCTCATTGGTATTTTTCTCTTCTTCATATTTACCTCTATCTAAAATTAATTCCTGCTTCTCTAGCTTGTTCAGTAGTTTTAATATCAATCTTTTTAAATTTTGTAAGTCGTGTCGCAAGTCTAGCATTTTGTCCTTTTTTTCCAATAGCTAAAGAGAAATTATCACCATCAGCTATAACCATAGCTTCTAACTTTTTAGGATCTGTAATAGCTACTGTTAAATCCTTTGCTGGTGATAAAGCATTTTCAATAAATATAGCAGGATCTTTATCATAACGTACTACATCTAATTTTTCACCATGTAACTCTTCAATAATTCTACCAATTCTAGAACCTTTCTCCCCAATACAAGCTCCTATTGGATCAACACTTGGATTTTCTGAATAAACTGCTACTTTACTTCTATTACCAGCATCTCTCGCAACACTATAAATCATTACTGTTCCATCATTTATTTCTGGAATTTCTAATTCAAATAATCTTTTAACAAATCCATAATGTGTTCTACTTAAAAGTATTAATAAATTCTTACCATTATTATCTACTTTAGATACATATACTTTAATTTGTGATCCCATTTCAATCTTTTCACCTGGAATACAATCTTTCTTAGGTAAAATACCATTTGTTCTACCTAAATCAATAAAGTAATTATCAGTATCTTCCAAAGCTACTGTACCTACTAATAATTCATCTTGTTTATCCCCAAATTCATCCATTATACTATTTCTTTCAGCTTCACGTATCTTTTGAATAACAACTTGTTTAGCCGTAGAAGTTGCGACACGTCCAAAATCTTTAGGTGTTACCTCAGTATCAATAGTATCTCCAACTTCTAATCTTTTATCAATCTTTTTTGCATCACTTAACTTAATCTCAGTTTCTGGATTAAAAAATGAAATTTGTTCTTTCTCCACTTTTTCTTCTTCTTCGTTTTCTAATTCTTGAAGACTAGTATCTTCCTCTTCTTCTACTTTTGTATCTAATTCTTCATCCTCTGCATATCTTTCAAATAAAGCATCTTCATATTCTTCTTTTGTCATTTTATCATCAGGTACTACAGTTAAAAAAGATAGTACTTTAATCTCACCGGTATCACGATCAAATAATACTTTTACATTAGTTTTAGAATTAAAATTCTTTTTATAAGCTGATGTTAAAGCAAGTTCCATCGCACTATATACTACTTCAGGATCAATATCTTTTTCTAATACAATATTATCTAATGCTTTTTTAAATTCTTTTCCATCCATCTTATTATTCTCCCTTCTCTTTAGAATAGATATCTAATTCATCAATATCAGAAAGTAAATCATCATGATTATCCATTATTTTATTAATGATTCTTGAGGCCTCAGTAATCTTATTTAAATCAATTACTTCTTCACTATCAAGTACAATATTAAATATCTTTTTTCCTTCCTCACTACTTACAAAAACATCATTTACAAAGACATTTAATGATTTAATATCATCATCTACTAACTTAGCTACTTCCTCTTTCATGATCTCACCTCCAAATAAATTAATAAGAGTGGGTATTCTCTTCCCACTCCTTTCTTTTAACATTATAACACATTTTTTTTATTTTACAAGTACTATCACAAAATATACTACTTAGTTTTATTAAAAAGTTCCATTGATTTTTTCTATGTCTGCTGGTGAAAGTTCTGATAATACCCACTGATTTAAGTCATTCTTATAGCATGTTACTAAAATAGAATATTCAATTGTATCATCAGCTGTTTCTAATTGCTTTAATTTATAATCAATTGCTTTTTTTTCATCATAATTTCCATCTTTGTCTAAAAATTTATCTTTGTGGGCAATTACATAACTATTGGCTTTATCATAAGCCTCTTTTAAATCAATTACTGTTACTTGTACATTCATGTTTGCATCAAGTTCACCAACATATTCATCTAAAATATTATATTTCATTTTACGATATTGATTTTTTATCACTTCTTTATATCTCTGTTCTTGATAGGAATTTAGCTTATCTGAAAATGGATAAGTAATTTTACTTGTTAATGATTTATCTACTTTATTATACTTTTCCAAATAAGCTTCGGTTAGTCCTACAGGAGATGAGGAAGATATTTTTTTCCTCATCACTCCTATAATAAGACCTATTATTAACAGAATAACAATTATGATGCCAATCAAAATCATCGTTTTTTTATTAAATTTTAGATTTATTTTTTTCATATTGATCTCCTTTCAAATCTCTAGCATTTTTAAACCATAAGACTAAAGCAACTAAAATACCTAATAATACAGTTATTAATAAATATATAACATTAATATTTCTTTTTACTTTTTGATAAGTATTTTGTGTCATATAAAATCTCATTAAACTATCTGAAGTATAAATTTTATCATTTTCACTCATTACTTTATCTTGATCTCCAAGAATAACATCTCCTATGTCGACAACATCATAACTATTTTTGGTAACATTATAATAAGTTACATATTTTGAATTTAAACTATAGTCAGATGACTTTTTATCTTTATCTCCATAGAAGTAATTTTCATCTCCATCTTCATATAATGGATGATTTTCTATTTGTTTTTGTAATGCTATACTTTCTTCATAAGTATCTAGTGGATTTTCGTCTATAATAGATTTTTTGAAAGAACTAGTATTTTGAATATATTCAAAAATTGAAATATTTTCTGTAGCTTTTTCAGCAATTATTTGAGTACCAGTACGATAATCAAATACTACTACTCTACCAGTTTCATACATTATTACTGCTAAGTTACTATCATTATTAATATTATGACTCATATATTTAATATTGGAATTATTAAAGTTTGAAGGCAGTTTAATAGCATCTTTTATATTATATAAAATACCATCATTTCCTAAAACTGTAATATATTTTTTAGTACCAGATGAATCAATAATAATACTATTCTTCTTATTATCTAAATTAGCATCTATAATCTCTAATGTACCATTGTTAGAGAATAATTGATTTTCATAATAGATTTCCCCATTATCTTTATGAATAATAGAATATTTTGCATAGGTTTCTATTGTAGAGTTATCTATTTTAAATTCAAATAAACTTGTTGTTTTATTAGTGTTTGCTAAAGAATAATCATTATTTTTAGATTCAAATTTACCTTTTTCTAAGTCATAAATATTTCCTTTATCTGTCAGTGCATATTTTCCATATATATGAATGTATGTATCGTTTGTTGTTTTAATATTTCCTTTTAATTCTCCATTATATAAATATGCATAAGAGTTTTTAAATGTTGTTACTGGATTTTGTAAATCTTTAGCATCATAAGTATATATTTTTTTATTGGTACCATCATCTAATAGTACTTTGATAGAAGATTTATAGTTGTAATTAAATGTATATAATCTTTGAGATAAATAATCATTGAATACTTCTTTTTCATTTTCATATACAGTCATTTTTGTAGATGAATCTAATTTATTAAATTCTAAATTGATGGTATGAATACCACTACTATATACATCTATGGTTGGTAATTCTTGGTATTTTTTTCTAGATCCTTGGGTCGAGAAGGAAACTTCTGCTGCTGGTAGTTTTACTGGTACTTGTCCTGTAGCTGTTTTAACAAATGGATAATATCCTCTATCAATTAAGTTCGTTCCATCATAATCAGTAAATTGGAAATATGAAGTAGTAATACCATGTGATGTATAGTAACTTTGCGTTGCTAAATCACTAGCTGTTATTAGAGTTAGATTAGAAATGGTATCACTTAAGAAATTTAAATTTTTAATATTAACATCATTGCAAGTATTATTTGTATAAACATAGAATCTTGGTAATAATGAAGAAATTTCTAAGTTATTTGTAGAAGTTTGTGGTAAAACAATTCCATATCTACTACCAGTTGTAGTAATTTTACCTGATAAATAAACATTATAGAAGAAATTATTGAATAAGACATTTCCTGTAGCATATCCTGCAAATAACGCTACATTATTTCCACCGGTAATCTCACTATTTTCTAGAATAATTTCATGTACTACATCACTATAAGTGGAATCAGTAGCATCAATATTATTAATGTAACCATATACACCACCTACATTAGAACCGCTGGCATCTATTTTGGCATTTATGGTTGTGTAGTAAAGTCTACTATTACGACCATTTCCGATGGCACCTCCAACATTATTTACACCATTAATGCGTGTATTATATACATAACTATAATTTGATACACCACTACCAGTGCTATAGCCTACTAGACCACCTGTTCCTCCTAATCCCGAAGAAATAATGGTACAATTATTTACTCCAGCATAACTATTGGTATAACCATTTTTATATCCTTGAATACCACCCGCATAAACGGTTCCTGTTCCGTTGACAACAATTCTTGAATCTTTAATATAAGTATAAGAACTGTCATAAGACCATCCAAATAGTCCACCTGTATATGTAACTCCGTCTCCTGAGATAACATTAATATTTTCAGCATCATAGTAGTTGGCATACCGGTCAAGATTACTTCCTGCTATACCACCCACTCGTTCGGCTCCTGATAATCCTCGAATTGTTGAATTTTTAATACTAGAATAATTTGCTCCAGCATAACCAAATAATCCACCTGTATGGCTCTTTCCTGTGACGGTCATATCATCTCCACTGAAATAGAACCATCTTGTTGGATTGGCATAATCTCTTTGACCAACAATTCCCCCGACATAAGAACCATTTCCATATACGGTAATATGTTCTGCTTTTA
>CALCBO010000312.1 GCA_937897245.1 uncultured Caryophanales bacterium
TCAGCTTCACACTTCTTAACGAGGTTGTTCTGCCCAATATTAACATACAGAATGAGGCAGTGATGAAGATTCTCAGCTCCGAGTACGGTGTGTGTTACCTTATAGCTCTTGTGCTGTCTGTTATTTGGAATTTTACCTTCAACAGAAAATTCACCTTCAAATCAGCCGCAAACGTACCCGTTGCGATGCTCAAGGTTGCGCTTTTCTATCTCGTATTCACTCCCCTTTCAACCTGGTGGACAAACGCTCTTTCGGGACATCTCAACGAATATCTCATTCAGATCGGAACCATGCTTGTCAACCTCGTTTCGGAATATCTCTACTGCCGCTTCGTGGTTTACAGAAATTCGATGAACACAAACGGCAAAAAAGAGGAATCGGAAGAAAAATCAGAAGAATAAATAACAAAAACGGCTCGGGCATTTCTGCTCAAGCCGTTTTCTTTCATCAATACCAGAGGAAGCCGAGGAGAAGAATTCTTATCAGGTCCTACTGAAAAAACAAAAAGAATACTAAAAGTATATGAAGATGTATGTAAAGAAGAGGTAAAAAAGCATGTAATTGATATTGATACAAAAACACCAGCTGGAATAAGTGCCTTTAAAGCCGGATACATTTCAAAAGATGATGATGTTATTGTTGGTCTACAAACAGATGCTTTATGTAAAAGAAGTATTGTTCCTAAAGGTGGATTAAAAATGGTTTATCAAGAATTAGATGCTTATGGTTATAAAATGGATAATAATCTAGATTCTTTTCTAAAATCAAATTTAGTAAAAACCCATAATGATGGAGTATTTGATGCATACACTAAAGAAATAAGATTGGCAAGACACGTTAAACTATTAACAGGTTTACCAGATGCCTATGGTAGAGGAAGAATAATTGGTGACTACCGTAGAGTTGCTTTATATGGAACCGAAAAATTAATGGAAGAAAAATATAAAGATTGGGATCAAATGAAAATAAGACGCATGGATGATGAAACAATCAGATTACGTGAAGAAATTGCCATGCAATATAAAGCATTAAAAGAAATGGAAGATATGGCCCAAATGTATGGATTTGATATATCAGAACCAGCTAAAAATGCAAAAGAAGCTGTCCAATGGACATATTTTGCTTATCTAGCTGCTATCAAAGAAAATAATGGAGCTGCTATGTCTTTAGGAAGAGTTGATGCTTTCTTTGATATTTATTTTGAAAGAGATTTTAAAGAAGGAACTTTAACAGAAGAAGAAGCCCAAGAAATAATTGATAATTTTGTTATAAAACTAAGAGCCGCAAGACATCTAAGAACTCCAGCTTATGATGAATTATTCTCAGGAGATCCTACATGGGTAACATGTTCATTAGGTGGTGTTACTTTAGAAGGAAAAAACATGGTTACCAAAACATCATATAGATTTCTTCATACACTAGAAAACTTAGAAAGTGCTCCAGAACCTAATATGACTATCTTATGGGGACAAGACTTACCAAAACCATGGAAAGAATATTGTGCTAAAATTAGTATCGCTACAGATTCTATTCAATACGAAAATGATGATTTAATGCGAAAAACAATGGGAGATGATTACGCTATAGCTTGTTGCGTTTCTTCAATGAGACTAGGAAAAGATATGCAATTCTTTGGAGCCCGCTGTAATCTAGCTAAAGCCTTACTATATTCTATAAATGGTGGAATAGATGAAATGAAAAGAGAATTAGTAATACCAGGATTCAAAATAATGAAAGACGAATACCTAGATTACAATAAAGTAAAAGATAGTTATTGGAAAATGTTAAAGAAAATAGCTAAATTATATAGTGATGCCATGAATATTATTCATTATATGCATGATAAATATGCTTATGAAGCAGGACAAATGGCTCTACATGACACATATGTAAATAGATTAATGGCCTATGGTGCAGCTGGATTTTCCGTTGCTGTAGATTCTTTATCAGCTATTAAATATGCTAAAGTAAAACCAATTAGAAATGAACAAGGAATAGCTATAGATTTTGAAATAGAAGGAGACTTCCCAAAATATGGAAATGATGATGATAGAGTAGATAAAATAGGAAAAGAATTACTTGAAAAATTCTATAAAGAACTATCTAGACATCATTGTTACAGAAATGCTAAACCTACCCTTTCTGTTTTAACGATAACCTCAAATGTAGTATATGGAAAAAATACTGGAGCTACTCCAGATGGTAGAAAAAAAGGAGTTCCTTTTGCTCCTGGTGCTAATCCAATGCATGGTAGAGATGAAAATGGCGCAATTGCTTCCCTTAACTCAGTAGCTAAATTAGATTGGGAAAACTGCTGCCGAGATGGAATATCTAATACTTTTTCAATTATTCCAAATTCATTAGGAAAAAGTGATAAAGAAAGAATAACAAACTTAGTTCAATTAATGGATGGTTACTTTAAACAAGGAGCTCATCATTTAAATGTAAATGTCTTAAACAGAGATATGTTAATTGATGCTATGGAAAATCCTGATAAATATCCTCTACTAACTATAAGAGTATCTGGTTACGCTGTCAGATTCAACAAACTAACAAAGGAACAACAACAAGAAGTAATCTCTAGAACATTCCACGAATCACTATAATGAAAGCACATATTAATAAAATCGAAAGCTTAGGATTAGTAGATGGTCCAGGAATTAGAACAGTAATATTTTTCGATGGCTGCAACTTAAGATGTAAATACTGTCATAATCCAGAAACCTGGCAAAAAAAAGGTAAAGAATACAGTGTAATAGAATTAAAAAATAAAATAATGAGAAATAAACCATACTTTGAAAAAAATGGTGGAGTAACCTTCTCTGGAGGAGAACCTCTACTACATCAAGATTTTCTAATAGAACTATGCAAAGAATTAAAAAAAGAAAATATTAATCTAGCTATAGATACCGCTGGAATAGGAAATGGTAATTATCAAGAACTACTTAAATATATAGATTTAATACTTCTAGATGTTAAAGCTCTAAACGAAGATAATTTCAATGATATAACTCAAACAAATAACTTTAATAAATATCTAGACTTTATAAAACAATTAAATGAATCTAATAAACCAGTATGGATTAGACAAGTAATAATCCCAAAAGAGAATGATACAAAAGAATACACAGAAAAACTAGCTATATTTCTAAAACAGAATATCAAAAATATTAAAAAAATAGAATTTTTACCATTTCATACTATGGCTTTTGAAAAATATCAAAAACTAAATATCAATAATCCATATCAAAACAAAAAAGCTATGGATAAAGAAAAATGTAAAACTCTAGAAGAATACTGTATATCAATTTATGAAAAAGATTAATGCATCTTTTTCTTTTTTTTGATTCAACACAACAAAAAAAGAAATATAAACTATCTATATTTCTTTAAATTACGATTAACTTCTCTTTTAATATCTCTCTCTTTTATAGTTTCTCTTTTATCAAAAGTTTTCTTACCCTTACAAACACCCAATAATATTTTAAATTTATTATCTTTAAAATATCCTTTTAAAGGAATTAAAGTATAACCATTTAAATCTAATGCTTGTGAAATCTTTTTAATTTCCTTTTTATGTAAAAGTAACTTTCTACTTCTATTTTCTGAATGATTAAACAAATTTCCTTCTTTATATTGTCCAATAAACATATTTAATAAGATTACTTCACCATTTCTTACTATTCCATAACAGTCTTTTATATTACAATGACCATTTCTAATAGATTTAATTTCTGTACCTGTTAATACAATTCCTGCTTCATATTCTTCATCAATAAAATAATCATAACGAGCTTTTCTATTGAGTATTTCCATTTACATCACTGCCTGTAACACCCCATTGTAAATCAGGATATTTTAAACTAACAATTCCTTTATATTTTTCATATAAAGCTGTATAACCTTTAAGTAAATTATCATTTAATTGAGGATATGGATAAACTTTAAAGTTTCTCTTACCTCCATAATAGGATTTAGTATAAATAAGTTCAGCTTTTGGACTCTCTACTGTAACAGTAACACTATCATCTACATCAACATGTTTCTTTATATCTAAAGACATCATTAGACCAGTTAATCTTTCATTTCCTTCTTGATCAGAAATAAAATTTCCAAGTGAATATATCACAAATGTTTTTCCATCATTAATATATTCAACTGGCTCTACTACGTGAGGATGAGCACCTATTATTATATTAACACCTAAATTAGATAAATAATTCGCAATTTTCTCTTGACTATCATCAATTCCTAAAGAATACTCTGTTCCCCAATGCATTGCGACAATAATTACATCAGCTTTATCTTTTACCTTGGCAATATCACTAGCTGCTTTTTCATCTGAATAAACATTATTTAAATATTCTTTACCAACCGGAGTTTCTAAACCATTAGTCCAAGTAGTATAAGATAAAAATGCATATTTAATACCATTTTTCTCATATATTCGAGCTACTTCTGTTTCTCTTTCTTCATTAGAAATCCATTGTCCAGAATAGACTACTTTATCCTTTTTAGACTTCCAATAATTAACAGAATTAGTAACTCCTACTTCACCTTTATCCATTGTATGATTAGTCGCTAAAGATACCATATTAAATCCTGCATCTATAAAAGCATCTCCTACTTCTTGTGGTGAGTTAAATCTAGGATAACTAGAATATCCAAATGATGCCCCTCCTAAGATAGTTTCTTGATTATAGTATGCTAGATCATATTTTGATGAAATTGGCTTAATATCGGCTAACATTGGTTTAAAATCATATGTACCATCACTTAACTTTGCATCTTGGTAAACAGCGCTATGTATCAACGCATCTCCTACCATAAATAAACTTGCTTTATAATCTTTTGCTTGTTTAGGTTTTTCGTTTTTCTTTTTTTCCACAACTTTTGTGGATTCTTTTTTAGTTAAGAAAGATACTTTATCACGATTAAAATAAATAACACCAACAGTTAAAACTAAACAAACTACAAGAATTAAAAATTTTCCTGCTTTTTTAATCTTTCTTTTTTTCCTTCTTGCCATTCTCCTCAACCTTCCTTACTACTTCAAAATCAATTATCTTTTCTTCATGCGAAGCCTTGACAACTTTCACAATAACTCTTTCGCCTATAGAATATTTTACATGACTTCTCTCTCCTGTCAAGGTCATTTTTTCTTCATCAAAATGATAGAAATCATCCATATCACGTAAAGGAACTAAACCTTCTATTAAATTATCTAATTCTACAAACATTCCAAAACTAGTAATAGATGAAATCATACCCTCATATTCTTCTCCAATATGACCTTCCATATATTGAGCCATTTTCATATCTTCAACTTCTCTTTCACAGTCAACACTTGCACGTTCTCTTTCAGAAGAATGCTCTGCAATATAAACTAGTTTTTCTTCCCATCTACGAATAGTTCCCATATCCATCTTTCCATCAAATAAATATGTATGAAGTAATCGATGTACTGTTGTATCTGGATATCTTCTAATAGGAGAAGTAAAATGCGTATAACAGCTACTTGCTAATCCATAATGTCCTAAATTCTCAGGTTTATAAACTGCTTTTTTCATACTTCTAAGTAATAATGAAGAAAGAATTTTATATTCAGGTTTATCTTCTAATTGTCTTAAAATATTTTGTAATGTAGTAGGTTTTACATCTTTTATATTACCATTTACATGATATCCTAAAGAACTAACAAAAGCTAAAAAGCTACGTATTTTCTCTTCTTCTGGATACTCATGAACACGATATATAAAAGGTAAATTCATAAAATAAATATGAGTCGCAACACATTCATTTGCCGCAATCATAAAATCTTCAATTAAATTTTCCCCTACTCCTCTTTCCCTTAAAACAATTTCATAAGGTACACATTTTTCATCTACTAATATCTTAGCTTCATCTACTCCAAAATCTATATAACCTCTTTGTACTTTTGCTTTTCTTAATATTTTCGCAAACTCAGCCATAGTTCTCAAAGTATCAGCATATTCCTCATATCCTTCTGGAATCTCATTATTTTCTAATATACTATTTACTTTCTTATAAGTCATTTGTATACGTGATTTTATTACACTTGGAAAAATCTCATAAGTTTGAAGTTTTCCAGTATCATCAAATTCCATCACACATGAAACAGCTAATCTATCTACACCTGGATTTAAAGAACATATTCCATTAGATAATTCATGAGGTAACATAGGAATAACTCTATCTACTAAATAAACACTAGTTCCTCTCTCCATTGCTTCTTCATCTAATGGACTTCCTTCTTTAACATAATAACTAACATCAGCAATATGAACTCCTAAAACATAATTACCATTTTTTTTCTTTTCAATAGATATCGCATCATCTATATCCTTTGTATCATCACCATCTATTGTGAATATCATCTGATCACGTAAATCTTTTCTATCTCGACATGCAAATTCTGCTACTTCCATAGGCATTCTAGATACTTCTTCTTTTACAGCATCAGGAAAATCAATATTAATATTATATTTATAAATAATAGATAAAATATCTACCCCAGGATCATTTATATGACCTATTATTTCTAATACTTTTCCTTCATGTCTACCACTATTATTAAGCTTCTTTGTAAGTTCTACAACTACTTTATGTCCATCTACAGCATTTAAATTCTGACCCTTAGGAATTTCTATATCAAGTTTTATCTTAGAATCATCTAATTTTATATGACCAATACCTTTCTTATCAAAAGTTATTAATCCAATATATCTCTTAATCTTTCTATCAATAATTCTAAGTACTCGCCCTTCTAATCTATCTAAATACATTTTACTAGTAATTTCCACTAATACAACATCATCATGAATAGCTCCATTCATATTATCCGCAGAAATATAAACATCATCAGTCATTCCTTCTATTTCTACGAACCCAAACCCTTTCTTATTAGCTCTCATAATTCCTTTTCTTAAATGACTATTCTCAAGCATCATATATTTATCTTTATTAGAACGATAGATTACAACTTCATCTTCTAATTTTCGAAGCTCTTCACTTAATAATTCAGTCTCCTCAACATCCTTAATTCCTAATAAATCTTGTAATTCATAAATATCAATAGCTTTATCACAATTTTTCAAGACATTTATAATATTGTCTCTCATAAAATCACCTTCTATCATATTAATTATACTGTATTTTTATAAAGATAACCAGTATTTTGCAAAAGAAAAAGGACCAAAGTCCTTAAATAAACATTGATATTAAACAAATTATAAAGAATGCAGCTCCTAATAACGCTGTAACACGAGTTATTATTAATTCAGAACCTCTTTCTTTTCTATTCGCAAACAATTCACTTTGACCCCCAGTAATAATTTGAGGACCACCATCTGCCTTAGCACTTTGTAATAACACAATTATAATTAATAAAACTGATATAATTAATAATGCTGTTTCCATAGAATCCCTCCATATAACAGTAATATATTATCATATAATAGTGAAAAAAGCAAATATATTATTATCCATTATTTATTAATTTCTTCTTCTATTCTTAATAATTGATTATACTTACATATACGATCTGTCCTAGACATTGAACCAGTCTTTATTTGTCCTAAATTTAAACCAACAGCTAAATCCGCAATAGTTGTATCTTCAGTTTCCCCAGAACGATGTGA
>CALCBO010000313.1 GCA_937897245.1 uncultured Caryophanales bacterium
TGATGTAGTATTTGAAAGTACTGGTTTATTTACTAGTGATGAAAAAGCTATGGCTCATATAAATGCTGGTGCTAAGCATGTAATTATTTCTGCTCCTGCTAAGGGAGATTTAAAAACAGTAGTTTACAATGTTAATCATAACATTTTAACAGGAGATGAAAAAGTAATAAGTGCAGCATCTTGTACTACTAACTGTCTTGCACCTGTAGTAGATGTATTAGATAAAGAATTTGGTATTGAAAAAGGTTATATGACTACTGTTCATGCTTATACTAATGACCAAGCTTCTCTAGATATAGCTCATAAAAAAGGACATATGGCACGTCGTGGAAGAGCGTGTGCTGCAAATATTGTACCAGCTTCAACCGGAGCAGCTTCAGCAATCGGCTTAGTTTGTCCTAATCTGGCTGGAAAATTAGATGGAACAGCTATGAGAGTACCAGTACCAACTGGTTCAGTAGTAGATTTAACATTAGAATTAGGAAGAAATACTACAGTAGAAGAAATTAATGAAGTATTAAAAAATCATACAAATGAAACAATGGAATTTACTATGGATCCAATTGTCTCTAGTGATGTTATCGGAAGACGTTGTGGTTCTCTAGTAGATGGTTTATCTACAAGTGTTTTAGAAGTAGATGGTAAACAATTAGTTAAAGTAGTTTCATGGTATGATAATGAAATGAGTTATACAGCTCAAATGGTTAGAACTGCCAAATATTTAATGAGTAAATAATTATATAGTTATACTATATAGTCAACTAAAAACATCATAAGATGTTTTTTTTCTCTAAAAAAAATGATATACTTTTAGTAGATAGGAGATTTGTACTATGAAAACAATTAAAGATATTGATATTGAGAATAAAAAAGTAATTATTCGCTGTGATTTTAATGTTCCAATGAAAGATGGAGTAATAGTAGATGATACAAGAATAAGAGGAGCTTTAAAAACAATTAATTATTGTTTAGAGCATAATTCTAAAGTAATACTATTATCACATTTAGGAAGAGTAAAAGAAGAAGCTGATCTAGAAAAAAATAATCTAGAACCGGTAGCTAAACATTTAGCTAATCTTTTAAATAAAGATGTATTATTTAGTGATAAAACTAGAGGAGAAGAACTAGAAACTGCTATTAATAATATGAATTCTAAAGATATAATACTAATTCAAAATACTAGATATGAAGATTTAGATGGTAAGAAGGAAAGTTCTAATGATGAAGAGTTAGGTAAATATTGGGCTTCTTTAGGAGAAGTATTTATTAATGATGCTTTTGGAACAATTCATCGTGCTCATGCCTCAAACGTCGGAATTGCGACTTATTTACCATCAGCAGTAGGCTTTTTAATTGAAAAAGAATTAAATGCTTTAAGTGAACTTAATGAACCTCCACATCCATTTATTGTAATTTTAGGGGGAGCTAAAGTTAGTGATAAAATTGGAGTTATTGAAAACTTAGTAACTAAAGCAGATAAAATATTAATAGGTGGAGGAATGGCTTTTACTTTTCTAAAAGCAAAAGGCTATGAAATAGGTAAATCATTGTTAGATGAAGATAATATAGAATTCTGTAAAAAAGTACTAACAGATTATCCAGATAAAATAGTATTACCATCTGATACTGCTGTGACTAATGAATATACTAATGATGAAGAATATCGCTTAAAAGAGATAACTGATTTATCTTCTAATGAGATGGGCCTAGATATTGGAGAAAAAACTTTAAAAGAGTTTTCTAATATATGCAAAGATGCCAAAATAGTTGTTTGGAATGGACCTTTAGGTGTATATGAGTTTGAAAAGTACAAACAAAATACTGATAACTTATTAAAGTACATTGTAGATAACAATATAAAAACTATCTTAGGTGGCGGAGATATAGTAGCCGCAGCTACTAAAGCCGGTCTAAAAGACAAAGTATATCATGCTTCTACCGGTGGAGGAGCAACTCTAGAATATCTAGAAGGAAAGAAATTACCAGGTTTAGAAGCCATAAAATAAATATGAACAGGTGAGGTTGTTGAGAGTGGAAAGATTATTTTTAGCTAATCCCTATAATAAAAAACATCTTGAATTATTAAGAAATTTTGAAAATGAAAATGATATTAATAGTAAAATATCAGAAAAATTAGATAATTTATCTAAAACTATAAAAGAGTCAGAATATCTAGAAATTCAAAAAAATTCCAATGAACTAGAAATCTACTTATTTATAGAAAAAGAAGGAAAAATAATTGATTATTGTTCTATCATAGGTGAAAAAGATATAAGTGTAGCTAAAATAATGCCTGCTCCAACAACTTTTAATAAAAGAAGAATTATTATCAATCTAGCTATAGATTACGCTATAGATACTTTAAATATGCAAGAAGTATTTATAATGGCTTCCCTAAAAGATAAGAATTTAATTCGTTATTTATCAAATAAAGGACTAGAAAATATAGGAGAAGAAGAGGGCTCTATAGTTTTTCTTACTGAAAAAGAAGAAAAATTCAAAAAAGATAGGATGATCATATGAAATGGGTAGAAAAAATAAAAAAGAATACCATAATATTATTAATATTTACAATTATTATATTATATATTGTCTTAAAAAATGATGCTGAATCAATAATTGAAGCTTTTAAAAAAATAGATATAAAATATATAATTCTAGCTGTTATATGTTATGCCTTTTCTATAATATTAAAAGGATATTCTAATTATTTAATAACTAATAATAAAAAAAAGATTAGTGCTTTTGAAGCTATAAAGCACAATCTAATTGCCCAATTTTTTAATGGTGTTACCCCTTTTTCTAGTGGTGGACAACCTATGGAAATATATATGATTACTGAACATGATATTCCCTTAACTAGAGCAACAAATCAAACTGTTCAAAGTTTTATCTTTTATCAATTAGCTCTAGTTATATGTGGTTTCCTAGCAGTATTATATAATGCAATCTTTGGAGTATTTCCTAAAGTAACTATTTTAAAAAACTTAGTTATCATAGGCTTTTTAATTAATATTGCTATAG
The DNA here is from genome assembly GCA_937897245.1 of uncultured Caryophanales bacterium. The sequence goes on from CALCBO010000313.1 coordinate 3,025, forward strand.
TAGTAGTTTTATTATTAATATCCCATTCTAAAAAGATAACTAATAGAATGAGTAGACTAGTTATTAAAATAGGTCATAAATTACATTTAAAAATAGATGAGGAACATATCAAAAATGCCTTTAATGATTACTATAAAGGATTTTGTGAATTAAAAAAACGTAAGAGTTTATTTGTTAAAGGATTAACACTAAATATCCTAAGTCTCTGGTGTCTATATTTAGTACCACTATTTATTCTCTACAGTATGGGTCATTTTAATGATTTAAATGCTATTACTACTATTACTGCATCAGCTTATGTATATATTATTGGAGCCTTTGTTCCAATTCCTGGAGCTAGTGGTGGAATAGAATATGGTTTTACCCAATTCTTTGGTTATTACGTTGGTAGTGATATCTTATCAGCAGTCTTATTATTATGGCGTTTCATTACTTACTACTTAGGTGTTATCCTAGGAGCCTTAACATTTAGTTTAGAAAAGAAGGAGAAAAAATGAGAATCGGAATTTTTACAGAAACATATACCCCATATATAAGCGGTTTAGTAACTAGTGTTGTTATGTTAAAAAAATCTCTAGAAAGATTAGGACACGAAGTATACATCGTAACCGCAAATTTAGAAAGCTTCAAATATGAATATAATGCAGAAGAAAAAGTCTTAAAAGTACCTGGTGTTCCAACTGGTATTTATGATGCTCGTCTTACAAGTATTTATCCAATTCAAGCAGTTAATAAAATAAGAAGTTGGAAATTAGATGTAATTCATTCTCAAACCGAGTTCTCAATTGGTACATTTGCTAGAATTATTGCTAAACAATATAATATTCCCTTAGTTCATACATATCACACTATGTATGAAGACTATATTTATTATATAACTAAAGGTTATTTTGAAAAATCAAGTAAAAAACTAGTAAAGTATTTAACTAAATTCTATTGTGAAACAACTGCAACTGAATTAATTGTTCCAACTAGTAAGACTTATAAATTATTTAAACAAAAGTATAAGTTTGAAAAAAACATTAATATTATTCCCACTGGTATCGAAGTAGAAAGATTCTACCAAGAAAATAGTGATAAAAAAACAATTCAAGAATTACAAAAACAATTAAATATCTCTAAAAAAGACTTTATAATTCTATTTGTTGGAAGAATTGCCCAAGAAAAAAACATTGAATTTCTAATTAAAACTCATAAAAAACTTATAGAAAAACACAAAAATATTAAATTAATAATTGTTGGCGATGGTCCTGATAAAGAAAAATATGAAAAAGAGACCCAGAAATTAGGTTTAGCTGAACATGTTATTTTTACTGGAAAGGTTGCTTGGGATGATATGCCATACTACTACCAAATCGCCACCGTTTTTGCTTCTGCTTCTAAAACTGAAACTCAAGGTTTAACTATCATTGAAGCAATGGCTGCTAATGTAGTTCCTGTTTGTATGCGTGATGAAGCCTTTTTAAGTATGATTACTGAAGAGTTAAATGGTTTAATTTTTAAAGATGAAGAAGAATATGAAAAACAGATTCTTAGATTATATGAAAATGAAAAAGAAAGAAAAGATTTTGAAAGACAAGCTAGAATCCAAGCTGAAACCTATAGTTCTAAATACTATGGTGAAAGAGTACTAGAAGTATATAAAAGAGCTATTAAAGAAAAAGAAGAAGAAAATCGCTTTGGAATTTTTTCAAAATTATATAAAATAATTAAGGAGAAAATACAATGATAATAGTATTAAATAATAAAAGTAATTTACTAAAAAATGAATATCAAGAATACCTAGAACAAATATCTAAAAGTGTTACTAAAGAAAAAATAGTATTATGTCCTACTTATCTTAATATTCCAAGTTCAATTAATTGTTCTAACGTTGAAATAGGTTCTCAAAATATTAGTGCTTATGAAGATGGTGCTCATACTGGAGAAATATCAGCTAAACAATTATCTTCATATGGAGTAAAATATGCAATTGTTGGACATAGTGAAAGAAGAACAGAACAAAAAGAAACATCCCTAGAAGTAAATAGAAAAATAAAAAAAGCTTTAGCTGAAAATATTACTCCGATACTATGCATTGGTGAAACAAAAAACGAACGTGATAAAAACTTAGTAAAAAAAGTATTAACTACAGAAATAGAAATTGCTTTTAAAGACTTAACTAAAAAAGATAAAGCTAAAATAATTGTAGCTTATGAACCAATTTGGTCTATAGGAACTGGTGTTCTACCAACTAATTTGGAAATTGAAGAGTGTATAAATCTAATAAGAGAATTAATTCCAGATAGTAAAATTCTATATGGAGGAAGTGTTAATGAAAACAATATTGACAATTTAAAAAAAATAATGTCAATAGATGGTTACTTAATTGGTGGAATGAGCCTTGATATAACAAAGTTTAACAAGTTTTTAGATAAAATTAATTAGACAAGTTCGACAAAACTTGTCATTTTTTTTTCTTTGATTTTTTTAATTTCTATTATATAATTAAAATGCGTGATAAAAGATGAGAGGAGAAAAAAATGGAAAAGACAAGACTATTAGTTATTGATGATAGTGAAGATTTAGTTGGTATGATAAAGGAGTACTTTAATAAAGTTGCAAATATTGAAGTAACTCTAGAAGCAAAAGATGGTAATGAAGGAATTAGGTTAATTGAAAAGAGAAAAGATGATTATGATATCATTCTCTTAGATATTGTTATGCCCAATAAAGATGGATTAAATGTCTTAGAATACATTAATCAGAACAAAATAGATAAAAAAGTAATTGTTTTAACATCTTATGGTAGTCAAGAAATAATACATACAGTAGCTATGTTAGGTGCTAGTTATTTTATTTTAAAACCATTTGAATTGTCTGATTTAGAAAATAAAATTAATATTTTAAGTAAGAAGAATCCTACTGGAGAATCAATAGATTTATTTCATAACAATTTACAAATATCAATTACTAAAACTCTTCATGAGTTAGGAGTACCATCACACATAAAAGGATATCAATATATTAGAGAAGGTATTACTATAGTGTACCAAAAACCAGAAATAATTGGTGGCATTACCAAGGAGTTGTATCCTGAAATCGCAAAAAAGTTTAATTCCACGGTTTCTAGGGTAGAAAGAGCAATCAGACATGCTATTGAAGTAAGTTGGAATCGTGGTAATTGGGATCTAATGGAAGATATTTTTGGACATAGTGTTGATATTGATAAAGCTAAACCTACCAACTCAGAATTCATTGTAACTACAGCAGACAAACTACGTTTAGAATTTAGTA
>CALCBO010000314.1 GCA_937897245.1 uncultured Caryophanales bacterium
AATTAGCACCACCACCAGCAGCAACCATAATTCTATCATTATTAGGAGTTAAATAATTACTATTTAAAGCTCTTACTTCAGTAGATTCTCCTCCTTCACCTGTTGTCCCCATCTTACCTACATAAAAATATAATTTATCATTTTCATTTAAATGGATAACACCAGAAGTATAAGCTCCTTTGCCTCCATTTCCTCCTCCACCTTGAGCACCCCATAACTCTATTTTAAACCAGCCAGACTCACCTTCTGGAACGGTAAATTGTTGAAAAGTAGTATTACCTCCTTCATCAACCCTTTTCCCAAAAGTACTCTCAGCCATACTAAATCTAGTTAAATCTTCTTCAATAATCTTCGCAAAATCATTATTATTCTTTCTAACTGCAGACATATTAGCCATCAACATTGCAATTAACATAATACCCATTATAGATATTCCATATATTATAGTTGAAATCGCAAACCCTTTATTATTCAATTTTTTCATATTTGTCACCATCTATTCTAAAAATATTCTATCATATTTTTTTGAATAAAACTACATATTTATCTCCATACTTTTTCATTTTTATTATTTTATAATTTATAAATTCATTTATTTTCTCTAATTTATTACTCTCACAAATTACTATACCATTATTATTCAATAAATGATATCTATCTATTAATCCCATACAGACACTAATATAATCAGTATCATAGGGAGGATCTAAAAATATTAAATCAAACCTAATATCTCCATTACAATATTCTTTTAATAATTGTTTAAAATCCCCCAACCTAATATCATAAAAAGCCTCATCAATACCTAAATTCTTAATATTATTATTAATTATTTTAATAGCTTTTTTATTAGAATCACCAAAATAAGCTTTACTTGCTCCCATACTTAAAGCTTCTATTCCTAAATTACCACTACCCGCAAATAAATCTAAAACTATACTACCTGAAATATTATTTTGAATAATCGCAAATAAACTCTCTTTTACTCTATCCATAGTAGGTCTAGTACCCAATAAATCAAACCCTTCTAATTTTCTTCCTTTATATAATCCACTAATTACTTTCATAAACATCCTTTATTCTTACTACTAATTTCTTTTAATCTTTGATTTATCTTTAATACTAAAAAGTTAAGTTCTACTTCTTCATGTTTATACTCTCTATAAAAAGAATTATTAATTATTCTTAATTTTACTTTATCATCTGGATATAATCTATTCAACTCTATATCTTTCAATAAATCTTTTTCTAAATTAATACTTTCATTTAATTCTTTGATTCTTTTAACTATCTTAGTATTATCTAATTCTTTTTTTAAATTGTCTACTTTTTCTATTAACTCTTCCATATCTCTATTCTACCATATTTTTTTAATCTATAACACTCATAATTGTTTGAATTAAACTTAATCTATTCTCTATTCTTTCTAATTTATCTGTAAATCTCATTTTATATTTTTCTTTCGCAATTCTCTCTAATTCATAAATATAATTATCATTCTCTAATAAATATTGATAATGATATGATTCATCTCTTAATATTTGATAAAGTAATGGATTACTTCTTATTTTCTTTAATAATAATGGATTCATTAATCTTCAAACCTCTTATATATTGGTCTTGCTTCATATTTATTACTATTACCTATACCTATATCTTGTAGCAAATTAATTGTCTTCTGTATATTAGTTATACCTTTCTGTACAGAATCCATATCTATATTTTTAAAAGTAGTAATAAAATCTTTCATTGTACTTGCACCTCCTACAATATTATCAGTTATTTTATTAGTAAAATATTTATTCCATATTACATTATCTTCTCCATATATTTCATATAATTCATATAATTGTTGCCATGAAATATTTCCTTCTAAAACTACATTAGCAAGTTCCACATGCTTTCTCGCAAAATTCTTAAATGATTCTTTAGACATAACATCACCACTATATAATATGTTTAAAAACCAAAAAAAGAAGAGTTTTACTCTTCATTTAAAAAATCATCTATAGTCATTAATCTATCATCTATTTCTTGTAATGACACTCGCTTTCTTGGCTTTTTCTCATCAATTACTTGTATTATTCTAGGCTCTTCAGTATCTTCACTATCATCAATATTTGTTATTTTTTCTTGATGTTTTTCTAAACGTACTAATGATGGAATAACAAAAGCATTTGATATCTCACTCTTTGATATTTGTGTACCAGTAGAATAACGATCTAATATTGGTAATTCTGTCAATTTATGATGGCTAATTATGCCATTTAATACACCAATATAATTCCTTGAATCTTCGATAAAAGTTGTTAGTACTCTATATGGATTAGATTTTACTTCTCTTAGTACTTGTATTCCTCTTCTTGTTCTAGTTGATAATTCAAATTCCGCTAAACGAACTCTCTTACCTGTTCCTCTAGTTGTTAAGACTGCTAAAAACTCATGTACATTATAAGAGAAATTATTAACTGCTATAATCTGATCATCTTTTAACTTCATCGCTTTAACTCCACTAGCTTTAACTCCTACTATTGGAATTTCATCTGTTTTAAAGCTTAATCCATAACCCGAATCTGTAGTTAAGAAGACTGTATCATAATCCTCTACTAAAACAGATAATACTTTATCATTTTCTTTTAATTTCATACAACTAGTAGCTTTATTATATCTTTGTAATTTAAAATCTTTTAATTTACTTCGTTTTATCATTCCACTACAAGTAGTAATAATAATATTTTTATCACTCTTAAAATCATAAGCAGGAATAGAGGTCACAATACTTTCTTCCCCTGGAATAGCTATTACATTACTTACATGTTTTGGCATATCTTTCCATTTTAAATCTGGAATTATATGTACTGGTATATGTAAATAATTGCCTCCAGTAGTAAATACTAAAATAGTATCGGTAGTATTCATCTCATATAATCCTATAATATAATCATTTTCTTTTAAAGTAATATCTTCTGGATTACTAGCAGTATAACTTCTAAATGATGTTCTTTTAATATAACCATCTTTAGTAACTGCTACTACTACATCTTCTTTTGGAATCATATCTGTCTCATCTATTTTTATTTCCGTAATTTCATCTTTTATATCTGTAAGTCTATCTTCCCCATAAGTATCTCTAACTGCTCTTAAATCTTTTTTCATAACTGATTTTAAGACTTCTTCACTACCTAAAATAGCTGTTAATCCATTAATTATCTTTTCTAATGTTTCTTTCTCATTCTCTAAAGCGACAACATCTGTATTAGTTAATCTATATAATTGTAATGTTACTATAGCTTCTGCTTGTTCTTCACTAAATTGAAATTCTTTTACTAAATTCTCTTTAGCATTACTTTTATTCTTACTAGCTCTAATAACTGCAATTACTTCATCTAATATAGATATACATTTAATTAAACCTTCTACTATATGATATCTAGCTTTAGCATGTGCTAAGTCAAATTCTGTTCTTCTTCGTACTACTTCTTTTTGATGATTAATAAAAGCATCTAATGATTCTCTAAGTCCTAGTAACTTAGGTCTTCTATTAACTATAGACACCATATTAAAGTTATAACTTATTTGCATATCTGTATTTTTTAATAAATAATTTATTATTAAATCTACATTAGCATTTTTCTTTAAATCTATAACTATTCTAACATCAGCTGCCGACTCATCTCTAACTTCAACTATACCATCTACTTTTTTATCAATCCTAATATCATCCATCTTTTTAACCATGGCTGCTTTATTAACTTCAAATGGTATTTCAGTAATTATTATTTGTGGAGTACCTTTTTCTTTTTCAATAGTATATCTACTTTTTATAATAATACGTCCTCTTCCATGTTCATAAGCTGAACGTATACCATCTATTCCTTCTACTATTCCTCCTGTTGGAAAATCTGGTCCTTTTACATATTTCATCAATGTATCTAAACCACAATTAGGATTATCTATTCTATGAATTGTAGCTTCTATTACTTCTTTTAAATTATGTGGTGGAATATTAGTGGCATATCCTGCAGAAATCCCTTGAGCACCATATACTAATAGTGCTGGAAAACGTGCTGGTAAAACCGTAGGCTCAATAGTTGTATCATCAAAGTTTGGTGAAAACTCTACCGTATCTTTATCGATATCTCTAAGCATTTCATTACTTATTTTAGAAAGTCTAGCTTCTGTATAACGATAAGCAGCCGGACTATCGCCATCAATAGAACCATTATTACCATGCATATCTATATAAGGCATTCTAGTCTTCCAAGGTTGACTCATTCTAACCATTGCATCGTAAATAGAAGTATCTCCATGAGGATGATAATTACCAATAACATCTCCTACAGTCTTAGCGCTCTTTCTATATCCTTTATCATAAGTATTCTTCTCTTTATGCATAGAATATAATATTCTTCTTTGAACTGGTTTTAATCCATCTCTAGCATCTGGAATAGCTCTATCTTGAATAATATATTTAGAATAACTACCAAATCTTTCACCCATTATATCTTCTAACGTATAATCAAATATTTTTTCAATTACTTCTTCTGTCTCTGTTTTTTTTCTAGGCATTATACCACTACTTTCTATTTTTTATTTCAATTATTTTGAATTAGACTTCTTAATTACTTTATCAACATTCTCTTTTGAAGAATATTTATATCTTTCTAAAAAAGCTTTGATAAATTGTTGCATTCTTTCAGGTCTATTATTATAAATATCAGTTAAATAATCAGCTAAATATGAATCAACTGTTTGATCTAAATTACTAATATCAGTTCTTGAAAGCACTTCAACATTTAAAACATTATTAGTAATATAATCGTAACAATTAATACAACTATATACAACAAAGAATATATACTCTTCATTAAATACATTAAAATCAAAAAGCTCTTCAAATGTTAAACCATCAAAATTATTAAAATCTGCTATTAATATACCTTTTAATTGTTTATTAAGAACACGTTCTATATCCTTCAAATCTTTACATTTAGCTAATAACTCATCAGTATCTATTTTATCTGTAAAGTTTGGAATAGTAAGGAACCCAAATTTTATTCCTTTTGCATCATAACTATCATTTTTCATTCAATAATCCCCCCGAACTATTTTATTTTTTTAAGCTATTTTGTAATCATCTTCCAAAGAGAATTCAACATTTTCTTCAATCCACTCTTTACGTGGCGGAACATCATCTCCCATTAGAATGGAAACTCTTTTCTCTGCTAACTGTGCATCTTCTATATTAACTCTAATTAATGTTCTAGAACCTGGTTTCATTGTAGTCTCACATAACTGATCAGCATTCATTTCACCAAGTCCTTTATATCTTTGAATATCACACTTCTTACCCTTTGTCATTTCTTTCATCTCTTCTACGGTATAAGCATACTCTACATTTTTACCAGACTGAATTTTAAAAAGTGGTGGTAAAGCTACAAATAATCTACCATCTTCTATTAACGGTTTCATATAACGATAGAAGAATGTTAGCAATAAACACTGAATATGTCCTCCATCTTCATCAGCATCTGACATAATAATTACTTTAGAATACTCACAATCTTTAATATCAAAATTAGATCCATATCCAGCTCCAATTGTATATATCATAGTATTAATTTCTTCATTTTTTAAAATATCGTCTTCTTTTGTTTTCTCCGTATTTAATACTTTACCACGAAGAGGAAGTATTGCTTGATATTTTCTATCTCTTCCTTGTTTAGCTGAACCACCTGCAGAATCTCCTTCGACTAGGAATAATTCTTTTTTACTTTTTTCTTTGCTTTGAGCTGGAGCTAGTTTTCCAGATAAAGAACGTTCTTTATTATTTCTCTTTGTTCCACGTCTTGCTTCTTCTCTTGCCTTACGAGCAGCTTCACGAGCAATCTTACTCTTTAAACTCTTATTAATTATCTCTGTCGCAATTGCTTTATTTTCTTCTAAATAAACTCGCATCTGTTCTGTCACAATAGCCTCAACTGCACTTTTAGCCGCTGGTGTTCCAAGTTTTCCTTTAGTCTGTCCTTCAAACTGTAGTATTCCTTCAGGTATCTTTAAACTAACTACTGCCGTTAAACCTTCTCTAACATCACTACCTTCAAAAGCTTTACCTTTAACAAACCCATTAGTTTTAGCATAATCATTAAATACACGAGTTAAAGCAGTTTTAAATCCTACTTCATGACTACCACCATCTATAGTTTTAACATTATTAACAAAAGATACAATGTTTTCATTATAAGTATCAGTATATTGCATTGAAATATCTACTTCAATTTTTTCTTTTGTGCCAGT
>CALCBO010000315.1 GCA_937897245.1 uncultured Caryophanales bacterium
TATTTATCTAGTTATATTTCAGATTTTAGGAAGTTATTTCCAGGTATTAATTTTGAAATTATTTGTCGTTCTACGGCAGATATGGTAGAAATGTTAGAAACTAGAAAATTAGATATAATAGTTGATACATTACCAATTAATAGTAAAAAGAATGTTACTAAGATAACATTAGCTAAATTACATAATTGTTTTGCTTATAATAAAAATGTTTTAAAAAATGTTAAAATAAATAGTGTAGAAGATTTAGCTAAATATCCATTAATATTACCTAGTGCTACAGCATCAATAAGATTAAAATTAGATGAATATATGGAATCTAAAAACATTAAATTAAATCCAGTAGTAGAATCATGGACTACAGAGTTTATGTTAGAGATGGTAAGACGTGGTGTAGGTATTGGATATTTTATACAAAACGTAGTAGATACACAAACAGATAAAGATGATTTTGAAGTAATATCATTTGATGGAGAATTACCAGCTGTTGATGTATGTTGTGTATATGTAGGAGACTTTTTAACAACAGCAACTGAAAAATTTGTAGATTTATTAAAAGGGGATAAAGTAGGGGATTAAAATGAATTATTTATTAAGTGATGAAAAAGAAATAACATTAGAAGATTTAGAAATAAGAGAAAAATTATATCAAGAATTTATGAAATTACCAGTTACATTTTTATCAAAAATGAGACATCTACAACCACAAGTTGGATGTTTTAATAATTGTGCTTTTTGTAGTAAGTTTTCAGTTTGTAAAAGTGAGTATTGGTCACTATCTTCATTAAGAAATATAATTAGTGCTTTAAAGTATACTGCAAAAAACTATACAAACGATGATTTATTATTAGCGTGGGATAGAAAAGAACATAGAGTTGGAGTAGTATTTCCATACTTAAATAACGATATTGCAGCTTATCCATATTTAGATGAATTCTTAGATTTATGTTATAAAGAATTAGGGGTTAGAACAAGAATATCTACAGTAGGCTTTTCAAGATTTAATGAAACATTAAATAGAGTACATAAAAATATTTGTTCTAAAGAATTAATTTATACACTAGCAGGAGTAAGATTATCTATTAGTCAATATGGAAGAGTATGGGAAGAAGAAAGTAGTAATCATACATTAGAAGATTATGCTAAAGATATAGGTAATTTCTTAAAAATATATAAACCATATTTTGAAAAGTTTGGTTCGGGTTCTAGAAAAATGTGTGTAGAGTTACGTTATAATCCATTAGTAGTAAATTCAGAAGTATATACATTTAGTTATCATAATAGATTGGTAATAGGAACTTCTAATTACTTATTTATATCAAAAGATGAGAATATTAAATTAGAAGAAAGTTTTGTTACTGATCCATATAATCATTCATTATCAATTAGTAATGAAGGAGTTAAGTTTATAGAATATAATTTAGATTTTAAAATAAAAGATTTAAATTCCTTAAAAGATTATTTAAATAATAATAAATTAAAAGAAGAGATGGAAGTAGAAGTATATTTATTTAAGAATAAAGATGGAGAATATTATTCTATAAATCCTAAATTAACTAGTAAAGGTAATTATGGTATGCAGATATACCCTAAAACAGATAATAGAGAGAATTCTGGATATATAATTACTGAAAGATTCTTTTTAAATGCTTTATATAATTTTAAAGAGAAAAGAGGATTATCATTAGGAGATAGAGTAGAAAATACTAGTTTTCAAGATATTGATGAAGTACTTGATATATTAAATGAATATGCATGTTATTATGAAGAAATTGGTAAAATAGAAAAGAAAGATTATATTAAAGAACATATAATACCAGTATTAGAAGTATATGTTAAAGCATTACAAATAGCAGGTTATTCTTCAGATGTATTTTTTGATAAGAATTTTACTATAGATACAGGAATGATATGTAATTTAGGAAGAGCTAAAGTATTATTTGGAGGATTAACTAATTATATTAATGAACCATTAACACCAATACATGAAAGAAATTATGGTAGATATTGTTCTATGATGAAACAAGAGAATTCAGTATGGTTATTAGGATGTGATTTTTCAAATAATTTATTAATTGAAAAATTAGATTTATTTAATACAGCTTCAGTTGAAG
>CALCBO010000316.1 GCA_937897245.1 uncultured Caryophanales bacterium
CATCTTTAACTCAATATTCACAGCCTGAGACTAAAGAAGATTTAACTATATATGTATTAAAAGATCAGTATAATCATTTTTATATAATTGAAGAAGATAGTATAATGAATTTTACTGTAAAATTAGATGAATATACAATAAGATTAGCAAGTAAAATTGCTGCTTATTATTCTAAAGGGAAGAAAAGTTCATCAGTGCCGGTGAATTATACTTCAATAAAGACATTAAAGAAACCAAATGGTAAAAAACCAGGACAAGTGATTTTAGATCATTACAAAACAATTTATATTGATCCAGATGAAACATTTTTAGACGAAATAACTAAAATGAACTAATATGGCATATTTACACTAGTTTGCTCATATTGAGGATAAAATACCGGATAGTACATACAACGATTTACTCTACGACATTCAATTGGACATATAACCGGTTGTGCTACTGGTGTAATCTGTTGTGATACACAAACACGTCGAGGTGCTACTAACGGCTGTGGTCTAGGACAACCATTGACACAATCATTACAGCATGATTGTCCCCATTGACTCATCCAATTATTACAATTGCATGATGACATGTTCTGACATCCACATGATTGTCTAGGACGATTATATCCACTATTTTGTGTAGAATAATTGTTTTGACATCCACAAGATTGATTATACATTAATGATCCCTCCTTCAATTTTATAGTATGTAAAACATAAAAAAAAGGTAGGGCAAATGAAAGGAGTTTTATGAAATTAATACCTTGGAAATGCTTCAATGAAATTGAAGCATATACAACAACAAAAATCGGTGATACTAATCTACCCTTCAATATGAGTTTCAATGATGAAAATCATGAACAAGTATTAAAAAATAGAAGAGCCTTAGCAGATTATCTTAATACTGATTTAGATCATATGGTTGCAACCATTCAAAAACATTCAACTCATTTTATTAAAGTCTCTTTAAAAGATGGCGGAAAAGGAATGTACAGCAAAGATGATGCTTTTGATAACTATGATGCCATGTATACAAAAGATAGTAATCTTTATTTATTATCATTTCATGCTGATTGCTGTCCTGTTCTTCTTTATTGTAGAGATCAAAAAATCGTTGCTGAAATACATTCAGGATGGAAAGGTACCGTTACAGAAATCGTTGGCAAAGTAACTAAGCATCTTATTGAAAATGAACACTGCAATCCTGAACATATATATGCTTATATTGGTCCTTCAATTGAAGAAAGAAATTTTGAAGCAAAAGATGATATTATTGATATGGTTAAAAAGATGTCTTTTGACACTTCATCTTTCTACAGCAAAAAAGATGAAAATTCGTATTTATTAAACAGTAAAGGACTCATTAAACAGCAACTTCTTAATCTCAAAGTAAAAGAAGAAAATATTACTGTTTCGCCATACTGCACAATAGAAAACAACGATTTATTCTTTAGTTATCGTAAAGAAAAAACACAATTAAGAAATATTACTATTATTAAAAGAAATGACATTGGCTAACGCCAATGTCATTAATCTTTTAATAATCTTTTCATTGCAAAAGGTATTGCATCTATCAATTTCGAAGGAATAACACTATAAGATTTTTCAGCAATTATATCGCCACAATAACCATGCAAATAAACTGCCAATAACACAGCTTCTATTGTTTTATAACCTTGACCTACAAAACTATTTATCATTCCCGCTAAAGTATCTCCCATTCCTCCTACTGCCATAGCTTTATTACCACTAGCAACTCGATAATTATGAATACCATCAGTAACTATTGTATAAGGTCCTTTTAAAACAAGAATCACATGATATTCTTTTGCGAATTCTTTGGCAAGCTTTAAAATATCATTATTATTTATATGAATTAATCGTTTCATTTCACCCATATGCGGAGTTAAAATAATTGGTCTTTTTTGTTTCTTTAATAAATCCATATTA
>CALCBO010000317.1 GCA_937897245.1 uncultured Caryophanales bacterium
TACCTTGAAATGGACCAGCAATAATTTTAACCTTAGTTCCCTCAGTAAGTTCAGTATCAACATCCATTCTACTAATACCCATGTTACCAAGAATATTATCTACTTCATATGGCTGTAATGGTGTTGGCTTAGCACCCTTACCACTTGATCCAATAAATCCTGTAACGCCTGGAGTATTACGCACAACATACCAAGCTTCATCAGTCATAACCATTTCAACTAAAATATAACCTGGAAACATTTTCTTAGTTTTTTCTTTGGTAACTCCATCTTTTACTTCTACTACTTTCTCTTCAGGAATAACAATTCTATGAATATAGTCCTGCATTCCCATAGATTCAGCTCTCATCTCTAATTTTTCTTTTACTTTATTTTCGTGTCCAGAATAAGTATTGACAACATACCATTGTTTATCCATATCTATAACTCCTTTTTAAAATAATGATTGAATAAATGCAAAAATTACATCTATCAAATAAAAGAAAAGTGCACAAAATATAATAAAAAATATAGTCGCAATAGAATACTTTACCATATCTTTCTTAGATGGCCAATGTACCTTTTTAAATTCCGATTTTACTCCATGACAGAAAATACGAAATCTTACAAATAAACTTTTCTTCTCTTTTTTCTGTGTATTTTTAACTACTTTTTTTGTAGTTTTCTTTACTTCTTTTTTCTTTTCTTTCTTTTTAATACTTGATGTATTATATTTATCTTCAACAACTTTTTTTCTAACTTCAGCCATTTGCCTCACCTATCCCATTTTTTTCAAAATAAAAACACTTCTATGTGCTTACATCAATAAAATAACATATAAGCCTTGAAATGTCAACGTTTAAAAAGGAAAAAAGCTAAATATAAATCCAATTATACTAGATATTAATAAAATAAATAGAATAATTGTTGGTAAAATCAAAGTATTTATAAATGCTTTATCACTTAAGCCATTTATTTGTCTATATATTATATCATTTACCTCATCATTAGTTAAAGCTTGTTTATCATTACTTTTTTTGTATTGTAAAGATGTTCCATCTTTTTCACCAATTTGTTTTTCTAATTCATTCAAATCACGATTCCTTTTTTCCATAGCATATTCACAAAAATATACAGAAGCTCCTCTTTGAATAACACCTCTATAATAAGGGACATCCCCTTTAGGTATAAATTGTGCAAATGAATCAAAATTATCTTTAATAAAATCAGGATTTAAATATTTTAAACTATTAGAATAAATACCAATTTGAACCAATGCAGAATGGTATATATCTTCTTGAATCATTTTTCTTCTTTTTGTGGGATTAGATGATAACTCTAGTAATTTATTGAATTGGATATGATCCAATTGATTATTTAAAATTTGTATTTCGGATGGATAAAACACTTCTATACAATATCCATGTTCATGAATATATTTTAGGGTACGATCCATATTTAAAAATAATGAACGTAGTTCTTCATCATCATTATGTCCTAAAAGCCAATTATCCAAAGTAATTGAATCTATATCATTAGAAAAAGATTTCATATCATCACCCTACTCTAATAATATTTTATCTCAAAAATAAAAAAAAGACAATTTCTAAAACTGTCTATTTACAGTAATATTTACTTAAAATTTTTTTAAAATATGATTTAGCTTTCCTATTTTTAAACTCTGCAGTACTACTAGGAATATCTAATAATATCCCTATTTCTCGATAAGAAAAACCATTTATTTTCAATTCAAAAACTGTACTATTTTCAACCGGTAAATCTAATATTACTTTTTTACATAATTTTTCTAACTCTTGAGTTTCAAATATTTCCTCTACATTTACTTTATCTGAGACACTTGCATCACTTATATCAATAAAAGAATCCATAGGAAGATTATTTTTATCATTAGAAATATTTCGACAAAAAGTTATTAACGATCTTCTAACACACACATTTACAAATGTATATAATAGTGTTTCTTGCTTATCGTCATATTTTATCAAAGCTCTTTCAAATGCCATCATTGCTTCTTGTAAGAAATCATCATAATCACAACCATATTTTTTATAAACAGAATAAAATTCATAAGATATCTTCTTCAATAAAGGAAGATATTTATTATATAATATACTTCTTGAATAATCATCATTTTCTCTAACCATATAAACAAGTTCATAATCATTATACTGTTTATAATTCATAATACCTACTTTCTATTTCGAATTATTTCATATATCATAATACCTGCTGCAACACTAGCATTTAAACTATTAGTTTTTCCATACATTGGTATTTTTGCTAAGAAATCACATTTTTTAGCTACTAATTTTGATATTCCACTCCCTTCATTACCAATTACTAATACATTCTTTCCACTATAATCAATCTCACGATAATCCAAGCTATGATTTAATGCTGTTCCAACAACCCAAAATCCATGTTCTTTTAGCTTATCTATAGTGTTTGCTAAATTAGTAACAGAAACAATTTTTACTTGATTTAATGCTCCTGCACTAGTCTTCATAACTGTTGCATTTACTTGAACTTGTCTATCTTGAGGAATAATAATAGCCTCAACCCCAGCTGCTTCACAAGTTCGAATAATCGCTCCAAAATTACGAGGATCTTCTATATGATCTAACATCACAATAAATGATAGATTATCATCTTCTAATAATTCAAGTAAAGAATAATACTGATAATCCGAAACATCTAGAATTATACCTTGATGTAATCCAGAACACAAATGGTCAATTTCTTTTTTTGACACTGAAATAACCGGTAATTTTTTATTTTTCACTAAGTCAATTATTTCTTTTTCCCTAAAATTATCTTGTAAAAAAACTTTTTTTACTTCTCCTCCACTTTTTAAATAATCTTTCGCCACATTTTTACCATATATTAACATAAACCTACCTTAAGATGAATTCCATTATTTCATCTATACTTTCTCTTTTATTACAAATATCTAAATAACCAATCAATGCTTCTAATCCAGTAGCATATTTATAAGTAATAATATCACAATTCTTTGGATGAGAAGTAGTCTTATAATTTCTAGCCCTCTTAACTATAGATAATTCTTCTTCTATCAAACAATTATTCTCTATCATTTTCTTTAAATAATCTGCTTGAGCTACTGCACTAACATAATTTATAGCTTCTTTCTGTAAATCATTAACATTAGCTATACCTTTCATTATTAAATATTTTCTAACATAATCTTCATATATTGTATCTCCCAAATATGCTAGTACTAATACATTAATTTGTAATACATCCATAAAACCTCCATCTAATTATAAAAAGATTAGAATAATCTAATCTATAATCTCATAATTAGTTCCTTCTCTAGTATCTATTAACTTAATATTTTTAGCTAATAATTCATCACGAATCTGATCTGCTAACGAAAAATCCTTTTTCTTTTTAGCTTCATTTCTCTCTTCTATTTTAGCTAATATATATTTTTCTAACTCTGAATCAATACTCTTTTCTTCTTCAACTAATAAATCTAAAGATAACACTGAATCAAATTCTTCAATTATTTTTCTCTTAGTACTATCATTTACCATATTATCTTTTAATAAATCATATAAAACCGTTAACATATATGAAGTATTTAAATCTGATTCAATAGCCTCACTAAACTTCTTATGATATTCCACACATTTCTCTTCTTGAATATCTCCTACATCTTCCAACAAAAAAATCTTCTTACGTAATTTCTTTAAAGCATTCCGAGCTCCATCTAATGAATCATAAGTAAAGACAAGTGAATTACGATAATGACTATTTAGACAAAAGAATCTATAATCAAGCGGAGAATACCCCTTATCTATCAATAAAGAAACAGTTAAAAACTCTCCTTTAGATTTACTCATTTTTCCACTTTCATCATTTAAGTGTGCTCCATGACACCAATAACGACACCATTGATGACCTAAAAACGCTTCGCTCTGAGCTATCTCATTTGAATGATGAGGAAATATATTATCTACCCCTCCACAATGAATATCTAAATGCTCTCCAAAAATCTTATAAGAAATACCTGAACACTCTATATGCCATCCCGGATAACCTACACCCCAAGGAGAATCCCATTTCATAATTTGATTTTCAAACTTAGATAAAGTAAACCATAAAACAAAATCAGCTGGATTTCTTTTATGAACATCTTCTTCTACTGTATCACGTACGCCAACTTTTAAATCATCTGGATTCTTTCCTGATAATTGATAATAATTATTAGCTTTACTTATATCAAAATAAACATTTCCTCCAGATAAATAAGCATAATCTTCTTCAATCATCTTCTCTATCATTTTAATATATATATCAATATTATCACTAGCTTTTTCAATAATACTTGGAACTTTTATATTTAATAATCTCATATCATTCAAAAAAGCTTCAGTATAAAAATCAGCTATTTCATAAACACTTTTTCCCTCACGCTTAGCACCTTTAGCCATTTTGTCTTCCCCAGTATCAGCATCACTAGTTAAATGACCAACATCAGTTATATTCATAGCTCTTTCTATATCATATCCTAAATATCCTAAACCCTTTTCTAATATATCTTCAAAAATATAAGTACGTAAATTACCTATATGAGCAAAATGATATACAGTAGGTCCACAAGTATAAATCTTAACTTTGTTTTCTTCATAAGGAATAAACTCTTCTATCTTTTTTGATAAAGTATTATAAATCTTCATAAAATCACCTACCACTGCTATTATATACCAAAGAAGAAAAAAAATATACTAAGATTTTACTTTTCTCCTATCAACCTCTTCTTCAAGTAAATAAAAAAGTTTACTCAATCCATTCATTTCATAATCAGACTTATCAATAATATTTTTTATAATAACAATCTTTTCCCTATCTGATAAAGAATGTTTACTTAAATAATTATTAATATATAAAGTTATTATATCTTCATTAATATCATTAAAATAAATTTTATTTTTAATTCTACTTAATAGTTTATCATAATAATTAGACAACCTATTATCCATAAACCCTATTTTATCATCTATATTATTCATAGTAATAAAGATAATACATTTATTTAAAGATATTATTTCATGATTTAATACTTTAATATGCCCACTAGTAAAAGACTTTAATAAACGTTTTAAAATACTAACATGAGCTTTATCTATATCCTCCAATATAATAACAGAAAAACTATTCTCTTTAAGACTATGAAAAACTGTATGATAATTATTATTTATACCATCTCCAAATAATTGACTAACTGCATATTCATTCTGATAATCTTGCATATTAATCTTAATACAATTAACATCATCAAATATTAAAGAAATTATCTTATCTAACAAAAATGTTTTTCCACAACCACTTTTTCCAATTAACAAAAACATCATAGGCTCCATATTAGTAATATAATCATATTTTAATAAAGCATTAACTAATTCATTTATTACTTTATCTTGCCCATATATTATTCTCTTTAATTCCCGCTTACTCTCAATTATCTTTTTTTTAAATATATCTTTTTTTGGAATATTACCTTTTTTAAACATAACATGTTCCAAATCACTTAAAGAAACAGATTTATTTCTCTTATAATCATTCTTACTTAATAAATAATTATTATATTCATTATTTAATTTTAATTCTTTTTTCCTATACTCTAATGCTTTTTTAAAATCATGTCTAATAATTAAATCATTCTTTTTATTCTTAATGTTTCTTATCTTTTCTTCATAAATCAATAATTTATCATCACAATTATTATTTTTAAAATCAACATAAGAACATACATCATCTAATAAATCAATTGCCTTATCAGGCTGTCTCCCATAACTAATACATTCAAAAGAATAATCTACTATTTTCTTAATTACTTCCTTTTTTAAAAATACATGATGATACTTCTCATAAATATTTTTTAATTTCCCAATTATTTCTAGCACTTCATTTTTATTAGGTTCTTTAATATATATCTTCTGAAATCTTCTATCAAATGCTTTATCTTTTTCAATATATTTTTCATATTCATAATTAGTAGTAGCTCCGATTATTTTTATCTCACCTCTAGCTAAATATGGTTTTAAAATATTAGAAGCATCTATTGCTCCTTCTGCTCCTCCTGCTCCAATAATAGTATGTACTTCGTCGATAAAAAGAATAATATTATTGTTATTACTTACTTCTTTTATTAATTCTCTCATCTTTTCTTCAAATTCTCCTCGATACTTTGTACCAGCTACTAAAGAAGACATAGATAAATTATAAACAATTATATTTTTTAATGACTCTGGAACATTTCCTAAAATAATTCTTCTTACTAACTCTTCCACAATTGCAGTCTTTCCAACACCAGCTTCCCCTATTAACAAAGGATTGTTTTTATTCTTTCTAAGTAATACTTGTATTAACATATCTATAGAATCATCTCTGCCTATTACTAATTCATATTTATTATTACTTGCCATTTCATTCATATTAATAGCTATTTCATCCAATATTTTACAAGTAGTAATATCATTATTTATATCAATATCTATAAATTTTTCATACAAAGACTCTAAATCTATATTCATTCCTAACATAATTCTATTTGCAACACCATCTCCTTCATTTAAAATAGATATTAATAAACTATTAGGAGTTACCATATGATTTTGATCTTTTGAATAAAAAGTAGCATTAATTAATATTTTTTTTAGTAATGGAGTAAACAAAAACCAATCATTACTCTTCTTACCAATACCAACTATTGTGATTAATTCTTCTTTAAAACCATCATAAAAAATTCCATATGAATTTAACAGCTTAGTTACTTCTAAATCATCCTCATGTAATAAAGCTAATAATAAATGTTCACTTCCTACATAAGGATGCTTTAATTCATACATTTCTTTTTTAGCATTAACAATTAATTTTTGAGATATCTCATCAAAATATAAATTCAATTTAATTATCACCTCAAAATAAATTTTACAATTATTAAAAAAACAATAGCAATAAAAACCATAACCAAAAAAAAGACAAAAAAAGAGACCTTTATTAGGCCTCCATATATCTTATATAACAGCTAATATTATGAAAGTAATTAATAATAAAACAAATAATTCTACGAATAATTTCCATACATTTTTTAGCCATTCTTTATAAGAAACATTTAAGTAAGATAAAATTGTCATTAAGAATACACTAGTTGGAGCAATCAAAGCCATTAAACCATACATAGTTTGGAAAATAATTGATACTAAAGGATAATTAGTAGATTTAGTAACAACAGTCACATAGTAAGGTAAAATACTTTGATAAGTATAAGCTACATCAACATTAAATAAACTAGATAACATAG
>CALCBO010000318.1 GCA_937897245.1 uncultured Caryophanales bacterium
CTTCCCTCTTTTGCTGCTCTTTCAAATATGTTATAACCGATAAGGTCTACATCACCGTCGTTTTGAACATATCTATGAGCTTCTTCTATAAAAATATGAAAAGCTCTACTTCCACGTGGTTTCATAGTACTTGACTTTAAAAACAACATTCTAGATAAAATCTTAGTCATAACTTTCGCAACACGATCATCTACATAATTAATATTAAAATTAATTATTTGAGCTTTACTATTAGTTTTATCATTCCATATTAATAAATCTAAATACTGATCCCTAGTTACATACTTTGGATAACTAAAATATTCTTTATTATCTCCAGTCGCCAAAGTATGAAGTCTAACACTCATAATATTAGCTGTATCAAATACTTTATCACTTTTTAATATTCCCTCACTAATAAGTGCAAAATCCATAGCTAATTCTAAATCATTTAAATTATAAAATTTATTTAATTCATCCTCTGGAATTTCCATTGACTCTTCAAGAATGTATCCCCTAACAAATTCTACTACTAATTCCATTTCTTGCATCTTACCAGTTTTATCAATATATAAACATTGTTTTAAAGTTCTTGTATATCCTGGTTGAACTATTTGACTCTCTAAACTCAAAGTAGGTGTATTAAACTTAGTTAAAACTCCCATTACCTGATCTCGAATTTTTGTTGAATCTCTTCCACTTAACAATATATCTTGTAATGCTCTAGCTATAATATCATTTTTTCTTCTTATAACATTATCACTAGTACCAGTTAAAATAGGTACTAATTTTAAAGTCTTTTCAATAATAGGTAATTGTGTAGGTGAAGTAGCATCTAATAATAAGGCTAAATCATCTACATCCAATAACCAAATTGGTATTCTTAATATATCAGTATCAGGATCAATAATATTAGTAGTATAATTCTTATAACTTAGTTTAGGATTAATCTCATTAATTTTACCGAAAGCATTTGTATACTCTCCATAAGCATCAAAAAAGAATAATGAAGAATTAACTGGTGCAGTTGGACTACTAATAAATAATTTCTGTAAAATAGATGCAACAGCACAACTTTTTCCTGAACCAGAATTTCCTAATATTGTAAAATGAGCATTAAAAAATTCGTTAATAGGAACATTAATCTTATATCCTTCATAAACATTACTTGTTCCAAAATTAGTAAAACCAAAATCTGTTTCTTGTTTACCAAATAATAATTCTAATTCTTCTTTTTTTATTAAGCGAACATTAGACTTAAAAGCTGGTTTTACCCCTGCACCTGGTGTAAAATAATTTCCATTTATTTCCCCTACTATATTAGCTATCATTTTATTTCTATTAGTATTAGCAATCTCCGCTACTACTCTTCTATCTTTACCTGCTTCTTCAAAAACAACATGTAATCACAGTACCTCATTCCCTAAAAAACAGTCTGCTGCCTGAGACAGACCAGACCAACGACTATGTGCGGCTGGCAACCTTAGAGCTTTTATGTAGACGTTTAGAGCACCTTGATGGGAATATTGCAGAACTTGGTGTTTACAAGGGAAACTTTGCTCGCTGTCTGAATTTTCTGATGCCGGAACGTAAGCTTTATCTGTTTGACAGCTTTGAAGGCTTTGATACAGCGGAAGGAGAAAAAGAAAAATCTGACAGCAACTGCACCGATGCATTTTTAGAGGCACATAAAAACACTTCTGTTTCTCAGGTATTGCAAAAACTTCCATATCCGGAAAAGGCTATCATCTGTCAGGGATATTTCCCGGAATCCGCAAAGAATATATCAGACAGTTTCTGTCTTGTTTCTTTAGACGTAGATTTTGAAGATACCACCTATGAAGGACTTAAATATTTTTGGCCAAAAATAACTGCCGGCGGATATATTCTCTTACATGACTGGAACAGCCCGAATTTATCCGGTGTCAGAAATGCACTGAAGCGTTTTGAAGCAGAGTCAGGACATCCGATTCCTTCTGTTCCTCTCTGCGATACCGGCGGAACCTTAGTCTTATGCAAATAGATAAATATATTTGCATTTTATACAACTTTTAACACAAAAACTGTTCTGTATTGTGCATTTTGTACAATATTTAACAGTTTTTTTCTGCGAATAGTAATCGTTTGCAAGTTGCTCCACTCTTTTTCTAAATGATATGATAAAGATAATAGAATAATCTAAATTTCAAGCTCTGTGTAGAAAGGTAACATGATTATGGACGAAAAATTAACTGAAATTACTGCAAAAACAGTAACTGTGGAAGTCACTGATGAAACGACCGGAAAAGTTTATCGTCGTACTCTCCCAATTGACTACTATGAAAATGCCAACCTTTTAAAATTACAGGGCGAGAATCTGGATGGAACTATTTCTCAATTAGTGTTCTACTCCGCCAGAGGCTTGGAAC
>CALCBO010000319.1 GCA_937897245.1 uncultured Caryophanales bacterium
TAGGTACAACAAATTCATGTGCCGCTGTTTTGGAGGCAGGAGCTCCAAAGATTATACCAAATCCTGAAGGAGGAAGAACAACTCCATCAGTAGTTTCATTTAAAAAAGGAGAAAGAATTGTAGGTGAGTCTGCTAAAAGACAAGCCCTTACTAATCCAAATACTGTTAGTTCTATTAAAAGAAAAATGGGAACTAGTAAGAAAGTAGAATTAGAAGGTAAAAAGTATACACCAGAAGAGATTTCTGCAATGATTTTATCTTATATTAAAGATTATGCAGAAGCTTATTTAGGAGAAAAAGTAGATAAAGCAGTTATTACTGTTCCAGCATACTTCAATGATGCTCAACGTCAAGCTACTAAAAATGCAGGTAAGATTGCAGGGTTAGAAGTAGAACGTATTATTAATGAACCAACTGCTGCTGCTTTAAGTTATGGACTTGAAAAAGATGAAGGACAAACAATTTTAGTTTATGACTTAGGTGGAGGTACTTTTGATGTTTCTATCCTAGAATTAGGAGATGGAGTATTTGAAGTTAAATCTACTGCAGGTAATAATAAACTAGGTGGAGATGATTTTGATAATCGTATTATTGATTATTTAGTAAAAGAATTTAAGAAAGAAAATAAAGTAGATTTAAGAGACGATAATATGGCTATGCAACGTCTTAAAGAAGTTGCTGAAAAAGCTAAAAAAGATTTATCAGGAATGGTATCTACTCAAATATCTGCACCATTTATTGCAAAAGGTGAAGATGGAGAACCAGTTCACTTAGATATGACTTTAACTCGTGCTAAATTTGAAGATTTAATTAGTGATTTAGTAGAATCAACTATAGAACCAGTTAAGAAAGCTATTAAAGATGCTAAAATATCTAAGAAAGATATTGATAAAGTAATCTTAGTTGGTGGTTCTACTCGTGTTCCATTAGTATATGATACAGTTACTAAAGAATTAGGAAAAGAACCATCTCGTGAAGTTAATCCAGATGAAGCTGTAGCTATGGGTGCTGCTATTCAAGGTGGAGTTTTAACTGGAGATGTTAGTGATATCGTGTTACTTGATGTTACACCATTATCATTAGGACTAGAAACATTAGGTGGAGTTATGACTACATTAATTCCAAGAAATACAACTATTCCAACTTCAAAATCAGAAATATTCTCAACAGCTGCAGATAATCAACCGGGAGTAGATATTCACGTATTACAAGGTGATAGACCAATGGCTCAAGATAATAAGACTTTAGGAAACTTTAGACTTGATAATATTCCACCAGCACCTAGAGGAGTTCCACAAATAGAAGTTAAATTTGATATTGATGCTAACGGTATTGTTAATGTTACTGCTAAAGACTTAGGTACTAATAAAGAACAATCAATTACAATTACATCTACTACTAACTTAAGTGATGAAGAAATAGAAAAAATGAGAAAAGAAGCAGAAGAAAATAAAGAAGCAGATGAAAAACGTAAAGAAGAAGCAGAAATAAAAAATGAAGCTGAACAAATGGTATTCCAAACTGAAAAAGCAATTAAAGATTTAGGTGATAAAGCAGATAAAAAAGAAGTAGAAGAAGCAGAAGATTTAATTAAAGACTTAAAGAAAGCTTTAGAAGATGGAGATATCGACGAAATAAAAGAAGAAAAAGAAAAATTACAAGAAAAAGCTATGGCTCTAGCAACTAAAGTATATGAAAATGCTGCTAAAGAACGTCAAAATGAAGAAAATGATGACGAAGATAAAGATGATAAAAAAGAAGATAAGAAAAAAGATGATGATGTAGAAGAAGCTGATATTGAAGAAGAATAAAAATTAGAAGTTCTATTTTTAGAACTTCTAACTTTTGTATCAAGTATTAAGGAGAGACTATGCAAAAAGAGAAAAAGAGAAATGCAATTAAAGATGAATACAAGTGGGATTTAACTAAGATTTATAAAAGTGATGAAGAATGTTTAAAAGATTTAGAAGAGTTAAAAACATTACTTCCTAAAATAGAATCATTTCGTGGTAAAATTACAGAAAGTAGTAAAAAATTATTAGAATTCTTATGTTTTAATGATGATTTTGAAAGAAAATTATATAAAGTATATTATTATATTCATCTTCATTTTGATGAAGATACTACTAATACAAATTATCAAAAATTAAAAGGACAAATAGATCAGTTTTTACAACAATACTCTGAGGTTTCTTCTTTTATCCAAGAAGAGATGATGAAAACTGATTATGAAGTTATAAAAAAATATGTATTAGAAGAAGATGGATTAAAGACTTATGCTCATTCATTAGAAGATTATTATCGTTATCAAAATCATACTTTAACTGAAGAACAAGAAAAAATAGTAGCGGCTTATTCTAATGTATTGGGTTCAAGTGGAGAAATCTTTGAAGCTTTAACAGATTCAGATTTAGAATTTGGAACTATTGAAGATGAAGATGGAAATTTAGTGGAATTAAATGAAAGTAATTATTCAGTCTATATTAGAAGTAAAGATAGAAAGGTAAGAGAGAGTGCTTTTAAAAGACTTTATGAAGTATATTCTCTTCATAAAAATACTTTAGCTAAGACTTTTCAAACTCAAGTAGAAAAGTTAGTACAAAGTGCTAGAATTCACGGTTTTTCATCTTCTATTGAGTCTTCTTTATATAAAGATAATATTACTAGAGAAGTATATGATAATATAATAGATACAGTACATAAACATATGGATGTAGCATATAGATATTTTAAATTAAAAAAAGAATTATTAGGATTAGATGAGTTACATAATTATGATTTGTATTGTGAACTTACTCTAGATTATGATAAAGAATATAGTTTTGATGAAGCTAAAGAATTAGTTTTTAAAGCTTTAGAACCATTAGGGGAAGATTATTTAACTCATTTAAAAAGAGCTTTTGATGAGAGATGGATAGATGTATATCATAATAAAGGTAAAAGAGGTGGAGCATACTCATCTGGTTTTTATGATATAAATCCTTATGTATTATTAAATTTTGAAGGTACTTTAAATGATGTATCTACATTAGCTCATGAATTAGGACATTCTATGCATAGTATATATTCCTTTGAGAATAATGATTATCCTAATAGTTCTTATCAAATATTTGTAGCAGAGGTAGCATCTACTGTTAATGAATTATTATTAAGTAAATATATGCTTAATAATAGTGATGATTTAGATGAAAAATTAGTTATCTTGAATAATTTAATGGAATTATTTAAAGGTACTATTATTCGTCAGTCGATGTTTGCTGAATTTGAAAGAGATATGCATGCTGCAAGAGAAGCAGGAGAAGTACTTACTCATGAGTATTTAGAAGATAAATATTTTGAGCTTAATAAATTGTATTTCGGGGAAGATGTTACTTTAGATGAAGATATTAAATATGAATGGTCTAGAATTCCTCATTTTTACTATAATTTTTATGTATATAAATATGTAATTGGTTTATCTTGTGCTTGTTATATTGTTTCTAATATATTAAGTGGAGATAAAGAGGCAAGAGATAATTATTTAAAATTCTTATCTAGTGGTGGTTCTATGTATCCTGCAGAAGAGTTAGCTATTGCTGGTATTGATATTACTTCTAGTGAAGTAATTGAAGCTGCTCTTGAGATGTTTGATGAGACTATTGATGACTTTA
>CALCBO010000320.1 GCA_937897245.1 uncultured Caryophanales bacterium
TTCGTAAACCGCATCATTGATTCGATCATAATGCCCCTTTGCTCTTGGACATTTCTCCGGATTACACTCTGGTTCCTGACAAATACACATTTTTTCTTTTTGTCTATAGTAGTACAATCCTCATTAAATAATGATTCTATGATTTTCCAAAATCTATTTTGAGGATGATGATAGAAAAAATGTGCTTCTCTGGATTTTACAGATGGAAAAGATCCTAAAATTAATATTCTAGAATTATTATTATATAAAGGATCAATATTATGCTTAATCATATAATCACACTCCTAAAATAATTTTATCAGTTATATTCGTATCTTTCAAATAAACTTATAAAATATATTTACATTAAAGAAAAGAAAGTATATGATAATAATACAGATGATGTTTTCATCGCCAAAATTAAATAATAGTCTTTGGGGCAGGGTGCAACTCCCTACCGATGGTATAGTCCATGAACCACATATGTGGCCGATTTGGTGAAATTCCAAAACCGACGGTTATAGTCCGGATGAGAAAAGACATTTTCTGTAAATCAAACCTGAGGATATTTTTATATTTTCAGGTTTTTATTTTAGGAGGAAAGAATGAAAAGATCAAAAATTAAAGAAATGACATTAATTGCTATTATGGGAGGGTTAGGTGCTATATTAATGGTAGTATTTCACACTCCAATACCGTTTATGCCACCATTTATGGACTTTGATTTAGCTGCTATTCCAGAATTAATTGGTGGATTTGCATTAGGACCTGTTGCAGCTATAGGTATAATTCTAGTTAAAATATTGTTGAAATTTGTATTAATGGGTACAAGTTCAATGTTTACTGGAGAAATTCAAAACTTATTATTAAGTTGTGCCTATGTATTACCGGCTGTCATTATTTATCATCGTAAAAAGTCTAAGAAATCTGCATTATTAGGAATGATAGTGGGAACTATTGTATGTTCCATAACTGCAGTATTTACTAATTTATATATTATTATTCCATTTTATGCTTCATTAGGGAATATGACAGTTCAATCTATTGTCGATATGTGTGCTGCAGTTAATCCATTAATGAAGGATACATTAACTCTAGCAATCTTTGGTATTGTACCTTTCAACTTAATTAAGGGATCTGCATCATCATTAGTAACGTATATTTTATATAAACGTTTAAGTGGACCAATTAAAAATTTTGTAAAGGAGTAGAAGAATGGAATTTATCGAGGCAAAGGAGTTTTTATTCAAGAAGTTAGGTAATTCAAAGATCATGGCATTAGCTTCTTCTGCTAATGATCATGTCATGGTAAGAAATGTAAGCTGTTTATTTTATAATGATAAAATATATTTTAAGACAGATAAAAATTTTAGAAAAACACAACAATTATTTGTAAATCCTAATGTAGCTCTATGTGTAGGTGGAATACAAGTAGAAGGCAGAGCAACAAATAAAGGACTAGTTGTAGATGAACCAGAAAGAACTTTTGAAAAGCTATATCAAAAGTTCTTATGGGGAAGTTATAATGCTTATAGTCATGAAGATACTGAAATTTTAATTGAAGTTACGCCTAAGTTCGTAGAAATTTGGGATACAGATAATAAAAATAAAGCTTTTCAAACATTTATTGACTTTGAAAATGAGACAGTAGAAATAAAAAAATATGATGAATAATTTCTCTAAAAATCAAATAAATTTGTTGACAAAAGTCTAACTATTGTTATAATTAGATTGTTCATGATTTAGAACTTTGTAGCCCCGGAAACTACAGAAGGAGAAAGAAGAATGAGACAAACAACTATGGCTAAAGAAGCCACAATTGAACGTAAATGGTACGTAGTTGATGCTGAAGGATTAACATTAGGACGTTTAGCATCAGAAGTAGCAACTGTATTAAGAGGTAAACATAAACCAACTTATACACCACATGTAGATACTGGAGATTATGTAATCATCGTTAATGCAGACAAAGTAGTAATGACTGGAAAAAAATTAGATACAGTTAAATACTACCATCATACTGGATGGTTAGGTGGTTTAAAATCTAAAACTGCTAGACAATTCAAAGAAACTAATCCAACTGGATGGGTTGAAGCTGCAGTTAAAGGTATGTTACCACATAACACATTAGGAAGAAAACAAGGAATGAAATTATTTGTTTATGCTGGAGCTGAGCATCCACATGCTGCTCAAAAACCAGAAGTATTAACAATTAAGGGATAGGAGGACGAGATAATGGCTAATGTACAATACAGAGGAACTGGACGTAGAAAATCATCAGTAGCACGTGTTATCTTAACACCAGGTACTGGAAAAATCGAAATCAATGGTAAAGAAGCAAAAGATTATTTACCATCAGAAGTATTATTAATGATCGTTAACCAACCATTAGAATTAACTGGTACAGCATCTAAATTTGATGTTAAAGTTAATGTATATGGTGGTGGATATACTGGTCAAGCTGGTGCTATCCGTCATGGTATTTCAAGAGCTTTATTAGAAGCTGGTTCTGATTATAGACCAGTATTAAAAGCTGCTGGGTTCTTAACTCGTGATTCACGTGTTAAAGAACGTAAAAAATACGGTCTTAAAGCTGCAAGACGTGCTCCACAATTTAGTAAACGTTAATCAAAATTTTCATTCAAAATACAGGGATATCTTTTATGGATATCCTTTTTCTTTACAAAAAAGCTAAAAAAATATTAAACTTAATATTTTGTTTTGCCTTCCTTGTATGAAAGTGAATAATTGATATATGAAATTTTCTTGTATCGTTTTCCTTTTGTTTTACTATCGCATACTTGCAAATCTTTATCTACTTGTTCGTCTAATAAAACTTTAATTCCTTTATCTTTTACATCACTTTACTAAGAAAACCTTTTGATTTATACCAGGTATCTAATTCCATAAACGACAATATTTGATTGTATTGTTCTAATGTTTTTTGGGTTATTTTTCAAGTACTTTTACATTACGAATAATTTTATTGTAGACTTTAAAATAAAAAATCAAATAAGTTACTATTCCATTCACCAGAAGATGTTTGTAAACGATTTGTCCATCGTATAGTATGGTGCAGTACTCCTTTTCCAAATTTTGTAACTCCAATTTTGACTAAATAACATTATACTGCTAAGACATAATGCATATTTTAGAATTCAAAAGTATTAATATAAAATAAATAAACTCAATTCTTGAAACATTAAAGATTAGTATATAAATATAAACTAATATCAAAAAGAGACATAAGTTTAGACCTTATTTTGTTCTTATGTAACTTATTTAATGTGGGTTTGAAGTCATTAAGTAATGTGGTATAATTATTTAAGTGAATTTTAATAAGCAAAGGAGAATCATTATTGAAAAAACAATTAGAACAGCTTTATTCAATAAATCAAAATAAATACTTATATTATAAAAAGATAAGTCAGTATTTTGTGCTGGTAAGAACTCTTGTTTTAATGCTTTATATAGGTTTAATCGTAGAGGGTATAAAGCGAGTTGAGATAAAACCATATTTTGGTTTATTATTCATAACTCTTACGATTATTTTTGGAGTTATATGTATATATCATAATAAAATAAGATTAAAAGAGGAAAAACATAAAATTTCCCAGGAAATTATCGAAGAATATTATAAACGTATTAATAATGAATGGTATGAATTTCAAGATTTAGGATTAGATTTAATTGATACAAACAATCATTTTTTATTTGATTTAGACATTGTAGGAAAAAACTCTTTATTTCAATACTTAAATATCGCAAAAAGTGAAGGAGGAAAAAGAAAATTAATTGAGAAATTATCCAATCCCCAAGTAACGGCATTAAATCTTCAACAAGATCAGCAGGCTATTAAAGAATTAAAAGATAATTTACAATTTTGTATAAACTTTCAAATTATGTTAAGGAATATTAAAGGTGATTTATCTAAACAATGTGAGCTTTTTAATCAAAAAACTGCTCCACATATGATTGTATTTATAATAAACCTCGTTTCTTCAATTGTAACTTTATTATTAGGAATACTAACATTTTTTTCTATCATAGATAGTAGTTTTTTTTCTTTACTGGCTCTTTTACAGTTATCATTTGCATTTATAGTTGATAAGATGTGTTCAAAAGAATTTGATATTATAAAAAAAGCATCTTTCAGTTTTAGGCATCTTAGCCCTATTTTCAGATTACTTAGTGAATATACCTTTGATAGTGTAAAATTGAAAGAATTACAATTTAAGGTACAAAAAGGTCAACAAACATTTAGCAAATTAAACAAAATATATAATTTAAATAGTTGTAGAAATCATTTTCTAGGATATGTGTTATCTAACAGTTTATTACCATTAAATACTTATATCTTATATTCTTTTCATAAAGTT
>CALCBO010000321.1 GCA_937897245.1 uncultured Caryophanales bacterium
AATTTAGCCATCTCCTTACGACGCTTTGACTCTGGACGGCACATGAAGAAATACATTACCACAATCATCAAAAGCATCATAATCAGTAGCAGCTAATTCTCTAAAAGCTTCATCTAAAATAATAGCATCAACTTCTTTGCTATATAAAGCATCTAATAATTTAGTAAAATCATTATAATCATGTTCAGAGATTTTACCTATATTTTTATTTATATCCGCTACTGCATAATTCATACTTTCTTCATCAATAAAACTTATTAATCCAATATTTTTATCACTCAAAAACTTTTCATTATAAATTCCAGAATCTTGTAAAACAATAACTGAGATTGCTCTTGACTGAAATGTATTTTCACTCATCAGATCAACAACCTTACCAACCTGATATACATAATAAGAGCCTAATACTAAAACAAAACTTAATATCATGCCTAACATTTTAGTTATTAAAGAACGTTTACTACCAGGTTTCTTATAAAATATTAAAAAATATTCTCCAATAAACAACCCAGTTAAAACAGCAGCTACAATATAAATATACTCTTTTGGAATAGAACCAATATAAAACAAAACAAATACAAATAATATTGTTGCTATAGCTTGAATTATATAAACTATAACACTTGTCACCTTCTCTAGTCTACTCTTTTCTTCCCTCATCATTAACCCTCATTTCAATTTAAGAGTATCATATTTGTCGATAATTATCAATTTTTTTCCATATATCTATACTTTTTTTCAATGATGAGTAGATTTCTAAAAAATAAAAAGGCTCTAAAGAGCCTAATGCTGATGATAATTTGCTGATAGAAAAATCCTTTCTCTTAATTTTTATATTTCATCAACAATATTAGAATATACTTAAATCTAAAAAAAACAAAGAAAAATCATTCATCAAATAACGACATTAACTTACTCCATCATAAATACTACGTAATTCATTTACAAACTGAGAATGCTGTATTCGTAATTCTCTTAAGATAGGCATTAACTCTCCGCATAATTGAAAACGCATAGCATTTCTAATCAAACTTACTGCTCCTAAATGATAAGGAATCATTTCATTAATATAATTAATATTCACATCATCGCTAATTACAGCGTTAGACATATTCACAAACATATTTTCAATAATATAATTATATGCTCTATTGTAATTCACAATGTCTGTATTAGGATTACTAATATTAGCACATCTAGTATAAATATGATTTAAATCTTCGATAGTGCGTGTATAAAAATCAATCATATTCTGGGCTAACTGTTCAATACCTGCATTATTACTATGGTTCAAAAGATTACTAGAAAAATCAATTCCTGCTCCACTTAACGCTATCATTTGTAAAATAAAACTTTGAGAGATATTATTATCTACATCAATTGAAGTCATTTCCAATATCATACTATCTAATATCTCATAGAATCGCTCTAAATACTCTTCCACATTTTCATTCAAATCCATAAAACCTTCCTCTCATATTAATATATGAAAAATAATACTTTACGTTAAACTTTTAATTTCCCCGCAAGCAATAATCATTCCTGGATTTCCTGATGGCTGAGTCTTAAAATCATCAGGATTATGATGAATAATTAAAGTTTTGCCAATAATATCTTCAACTATGAACTTATCAATCATCAATAATCCCCAACCGACACCTTTAGATGCAAATAATGGTGGTAAATCTCCCAAATGATAAGGATGCGCACAATCGTCAGGATTCAAATGTCCTTGAGGATCTTCACAACTTTCACCACTATGAATATGAAAAGCAAAAATTCCTCCTTCGCACTCTTTACCAATAGGCAAATTTTCAATTTGGTACAAAAACAATGTTTTATCATCATAATCATAAAAAGCAGCAGTTCCTTCGATTTCATTTTCACCATGAATCAGAGCATAAGCTTGAGGTCTTTCATTTACAACCTTACATAGTATCTGAGTTGTCATCTTTGTAGGTTTTATTCTCATTTTTATCACCAATTCATTATATGATAAGTTTTAAAAAAAAGTCCAAAAGCTATATTTATTCATCTAACATTTCAATATCAACACTTCTTACTTTTCCTGTTATAATAAAAACGATCTTCTTTATTTTGTATATTTATAATGTTATAAAATAGACTATAATAAAAACGAGGTGGTTATAATGAACGCAAATGAACTCTTAAATGAAGCTCATTCATTAAAAGAAAGAATCATTCAATATCGAAGATATTTACATCAAAATCCTGAAACAGGATTTCAACTAGACAATACTAAAAACTATGTAAAACAAGAATTAATCAAAATGGGATATGAACCTATAGAATGTGGTAAAGCTGGTTTATATGCATTAGCCGGAAAAAAAGAAGGCAAAACATTTTTGATACGTGGTGATATGGATGCTTTACCATTAAAAGAAGAAACTGATTTATCATTCAAATCAGAAAACAATAATATGCATGCTTGTGGCCATGATATGCATACTTCTATGTTATTAGGTGCTGCCCAGTTATTAAAAAATCACGAAGACGAAATTGCTGGTACAGTTAAATTCATGTTTCAGCCTGCTGAAGAAATCTTTGAAGGTAGCCAGGATATGATAGAAAACGGTATTTTAGATAACCCTAAAGTAGATGCTGCCCAAATGATACATGTTGCTTCTGCTGTACCTTTATCTGCTGGCACTGTTATTGTATGCAGTCCAGGTATTACTGCACCAGGAGCTGATTTATTTGAAATTGTTGTTCAGGGAAAAGGATGTCATGGTTCAATGCCTCATCTAGGTAAAGATCCTATCAACGTCGCTAGTCATATTATTATTAATTTACAGGAAATAATTGCTAGAGAAGTCGCAATGGCTGATTCAGTTGCTCTTACTATTGGTTCAATTCATGGTGGCAGTGCTGCAAACATTATTCCTGATGGTGTTACTATCAGTGGAAGTCTACGTACTTATGATGAAGAGATACGTGCTAAAATCAAACAAAGAATTACTGATATATGTGACTATACTGCCAAAACATTTCAATCCACTGCAACTGTCACTTATACGAGTGGATGTCCAGCATTTGATAATGATAAAGATTTATCTCAAGCTATTACTGAATACACCAAAGAACTTCTAGGTGATAAAGCATTATCGATGAATGATTTAGGTGGTGCATCTAAATCTGCTGGTTCAGAAGACTTTGCTTATATATCACAAAAAGTTCCAACAATTATGTTATCTCTTGCAGCTGGTGAAACTGCGAAAGGATATACTTATCCTCTACATCATCCTAGTGTTAAATTCGATGAAGCTGCTTTACCTATCGGTAGTGCTATTCATGCATATAATGCTATGCGTTGGCTAGAAGAAAATAAATAAACGATGAAGACTTAATGATTTCATCGTTTATTTATATAATCCTGGATTTCCATGAAAAACTTTGAAGTGTTCTTTTGATAAAGACAATTCATTGTTTATAAGTATTTCAAGTTCTTCTTTAGTTAATATTGAAAAACCTCTAAAACTATTAGTGCCATAAATTTTCCAGTCAGCCATTGCTTTTAATTTATCTATCTTTCTTATATCTTTATAATAGAATTCTTCAAACTCTATAATTAAATCATAAGTCTTTCTATCCTTTTTCGAAATCTTTTTTCTTAATATAAGATAAATAATTAAAATGAGAACTAATGTTATAAACATATATAACTGATTTTCCATACCTTATCTCCATGATAAAATAAAAACCAATACTATTAAGCATTGGTCATTTTTCAATTGGTGCCCAAGGCCGGACTCGAACCGGCACGGTATCGCTACCGACGGATTTTGAGTCCGTTGCGTCTACCAATTTCGCCACTTGGGCAACTACCAATAATTATTATATACAATTTAAAGTATAAAATCAAGGAAAAAGACCTTTATAACAACAAATTAAACCCTAAAAGAAATATTTTAGCCAAAATAAAAAGCAGGAAACCCTGCTTTCTATTTTATATGTAAGTAAAAATTAATCAGTAGCTTGTGCTTTTTTAGCCTTCTTTACTTGAATAACCCTTATAACGGCAATAGTACCTGCAAGTAATGCGAAACCAAATGCAAGCGTTATCGCAACAGCTAAGCCGTAATTAGAAACGTTATTTAAGATAAAGCCTAACGCTAAGAAAGATACAC
>CALCBO010000322.1 GCA_937897245.1 uncultured Caryophanales bacterium
ATTATTGGATTAGGTAATAATAAATCTACTCCTGATTCTTTAGGACCTAAGACAATAGATGAAATACTTGTTACAGGTTATTTGTTTTTATTAGGAGAAGTAGAAGAAGGTTATAGTAATGTGTCAGTATTTACTCCAGGTGTTATGGGAACTACTGGATTAGAGACTGCTGATATTATAAGAAGTATTATTAAAGCTACTAAGGTTAATAAAGTAATTGTAGTTGATGCTTTAAAAACTAATAAAATAGAAAGATTAACTAAAACAATACAGATTACTAATCAAGGTATTTCACCAGGAAGTGGGATTGGTAATAAAAGAGATGAAATAAGTAAGAAAACAATGGGAATTGACATTATTGCCATAGGAGTTCCAACTGTTATTGATATTAGTAAGGATAATAATAATAGTTTTATTGTAACTCCTACAGATATAGATTTTTTAATTGAAAAACTATGTTCTTTAATTGGAAATAGTATAAATATGTTATTACATAGAAACTTTATCCGACAAAATAAGTAATGTTTACTTTTTATAATTATTTTGGTGATAAGATGAAGAGTAGATTTATTACTAAAAAAAAGAAGAATAATAAAAAGAAATTGTTTGTTATCTTTATAGTTATTTCTTTTATTGGAGGAATATATCTTAGTTATCAATTAATAAAACATAGTAATACTAAGATTAGTGATAAAGAATTTGTAAATATAGTTAAAGATAGTTCTTTTACTAATAAAGAAAATACTTTATTGGAATTTTTTATTGATAAGATAATAGAGTCTACTAATCCATTAAAAGTACTTAATAGAGAGTATACTAAGTATTTAAATAATGTTAAGACTGAACCAGTAATAAATAATAGAAAAGAACCTATTATTTATTTATATAATACTCATCAAACAGAAGAATACTTAGCTAGTAATTATGCTGAATTTAGTGTTAATCCAACTGTAATTATGAATAATTATATATTAGAAGATATATTTAATAAAAATGGTTTTCAAAGTTATGTACAATGAATTATGATGTTATTAATAATAGTAATAATAATGTTGTTGATTGTTTGATAAATAATAATAATTGGAATTATGTTAATAGTTATAAAGCTAGTAGAATATTGTTAGAAAAGAGAAAGAGTGAATATCCTAGCTTAAAATATTTTATTGATATACATAGAGATAGTTTAAATAAGGAAAATACAACAGTTGAGATTAATGGAAAGATGTATGCTAAAGTATTATTTATTGTAGGTTTAGAGAATCCTAATTATCAGGATAATTTACTATTTACAGAACGTATTAATAATAAGTTTGATGAATTATATCCTAATTTATCTAAGGGAATATATAAAAAAGGGGGAGAAGGAGTAAATGGTATATATAATCAAGATTTTTCTAAATATAATATTTTAATTGAAATTGGTGGTAATGAAAACACTACTAATGAAGTTTTAAATACATCTTTAGCTTTTTCAGAAGTATTTATGGAGATAATAAATGAATAAGGTAATAAAGGGTTTATTATTAGTAATGATTATATTATTTTTATCTTTATATTTTAGTAGATATTTTATTGGAATAAATGAAAATAAAACAGTTTTAACTGATGAAGCTATTATGAGGTTTGAAAAAGATTTAAAAAAAGGTAAAAAAATTAATCCTAATGATTATATTGTAAAGGAAAATGATTATAATAATAAAGCATGTAAGATAGGTTTGAGAATATCTTGGTTAATTGAGAATACTTTTAAGAATGGTTTTCGTTTTGTACTTAGATATTTAAATGATAATGGGTAAAAAGAGAAAAATAATTCTTTTTTTTTAACTAGAAATGAGTTATAATTTTAATAGTATAGAGTAAGTTATGGGGTGCATAATATGGATGCAATAATTAAGAAATTATTAGATGAATTGGAAATTATTTTTACTGTTCATGAAGAAGAAGTAGAATTATTAGAATTACAGAATAAAGATTATGTATCTATTTGTAATCTTATTGAAGTATTAGAAAAGTCTAAAAAGGATTTTATACATGGTTTTTTGGAATTAACTGGTGAGAGACGAGAAAATTTTGATAAACTTATAAACAGAGTTATTCCCCAAACTGAAATAAAACAGGATATTTTTAAACAAATATATATATTTAATCTTTTAAGTAGTATTAGTGGTCAGGATAGTACTGAGTGTATTATTCAAAAGAATAGTTGTTTTGAGTCTTTGGATTTATTAAAGAATAGATTAAAAGACTATCTTAAGACTATTGATTATAAAGAAAATATAGAAAAGATTAATAGTTTAAATGGTTATTTAGAAAGAATTATAAAGATTGGGTCCAGCTTTGATATGGGTACTTTAAGTGAATCTATTGAAGATATAGATGATTTTTATAAGATGTTAGCTGAAGTTAATTTAACTAGTGAAGAAAAAGGTACTTTACTTGAATTTGTAATTAGAGAGAATATTAGATTATACGGTCAGAATATTAGTAAAGATGGTACTAAGAGTATTCAGATTGACAATGATAGTTTAGAAAAGTTAGAATTATTACTTGAAAATGTTGATGATAAAGAATTAAGAAGTGAAGAAGTAGATTCAGTATTTAATAAAGCTAAATTATTGTTGTATCAGGATTTTGATTATATAGGACAATTATCTAATACTGAAAAAGAAGCATTAGAGAATAAAATACTAAATAATCAAAAGGATAAATCTTTAAGAAAAAGTGGTTTTGTAAAGAAACATAGTAAGGGAGATATTGATAGTATTATTCATGAAGCTACTTATGAAATGTATTATTATTTAACTTTATTAAAGTATTCAGGAAAAAGCAATGATACTAGATTAAGAAGAAAATTTGCGTTAAGAATAAAGGAAGTAATTGATGATTTAGAAGCGGTCATTAAAGATACTAAGGATTCTATTAATACTTTAGAGGTTGTTGATGAAGGGATAGAAAGACATTTATTATTCTTAATGAGGAGTGATGATTTATCTTATTTTGAAGAAGATTTATATCAAGATAATGATAATTGGAAATATGATAATACAGTTTACTATGAAGCAAGAGATTTATTAAATAATATTAAAGAGAATGATGATATAGATTATCATCAGATTAGAGATGTTTGGAAAAATTTATATCAATTTGGTGCTCGTTTTGTTAGTAATAATAGTGTAGGAATGTTTTATATTCCTATTGATAATGATAATTTACTGATGTTGGGAATGAAAACAGTTACTGGTGATTTTGGTTTCCAAGATATGAATAGTAGGGTTGGATTATGTGAGGAACAAATAGTAGAAATAATAAATAAAGTTAAAAGTGGGAAAATAACAGTTGGAGAAATTGAGAAGATTAATGAAGAAGAAAAGAAATTGTTAGCCATGTTATCTTTTTTAGAGATAAATGGTGATGAGTCATTTACAGATGAAGAAAAGTGTGTTGGCAGAGCAAGATAAAAGGGAGAGAAGTCTATGTTAGATGTGATACAACCTATTATTAATTTACTTGATAGTGTTATTAGAGATTATGAATATAGAGTTTTAGTTATAAAAAAAAGTATTAGTGATAATACTATTTCAAAAGAAATAATTGATAATATTGGATTAGATTCTAGAAAGTATTATCAATATATAAAGTTGTTGAGAAAAATAGAAGATACTAATAATCCATGTTTTATTACAGAGTTAGATTTATTGAATAAATTATTTAGTGATAAAGAGATAGATATTGATTTAAAAAATGATTACTTATTGCGAGTTATGAAATATAATCAAGAAGTAGAAAAAATAGGAGTTAAAGAAGAGGAAAAACGATCAATAGATGATTATGTAAGGGTATTTAATAATTATAAATATGATTTAATTATTAAAGAAATTAAAAAGAAAAAATATAGAATAGATTATTCTAATGATAGAACTGGTCATATTAAATATACTAAAAAAGGTGAAGGATATTCTATTTATGTATTTAAAGGAAAAGGTAATAGAAGTGCTAGATAGTTAATAAAATGAGATTGATTTAACTTAATTATTAAGTTTTAACAATCTTTTTTATTTTTTTATTAATTTTTTTGTAAATTTTCTTATTTTTTGCGAATGTAGTATTGAGGGGATATTTTTTAGATCTCAAGTTCAATATTATTTTTAAAAAAAATAGGAGGATAAAATATGATAGAAAATGAAATAGAAGTAATAGA
>CALCBO010000323.1 GCA_937897245.1 uncultured Caryophanales bacterium
TGCGTTATCATAATATTACAAAAGATGATATGTTAAACGGAGATGGCCTTCGTGTTGTACTATGGGTATCTGGTTGTGTGCATTGCTGTAAGGAATGCCATAATCCTATCACCTGGGATCCGGAAGGAGGAGTTCCTTTTGGAGAAGATGAAAAAGCAGAGATTTTTGAACAGTTGGACAAATCTTATATAGAAGGAATTACGTTTAGCGGAGGAGATCCTCTTCATGAAAGAAATGTGAAGGAAATCACAGCTCTGGCAAAAGAAATCAAAGAAAAATAAAGGCATTATTAATTACTCATGGTCATGAAGACCATATAGGTGGAATTCCATTCTTACTACAAGTTGTACATGTCCCTTTCATCTATGCCTCACCTCTAGCTTGTGCTATGATTCAAAGAAAATTTGAAGAAAGAAAAATGACTCAAGAAACAAAGATGATTCAAATAGATCATCTTTCTCAAATTAAAACAAAACATTTTAATATCGGGTTCTTTAAAACTAACCACTCTATTCCTGAATCTTTAGGAATCATTATTAATTCTCCAAATGGACGTATTTTATCTACAGGAGATTTCAAATTTGATTTAACACCTGTTGGTGAACCTGCTGACTTTCAGGTTATGTCATTTTTAGGAGAAACAGGCGTTACTTTATTATTAAGTGATTCTACTAATGCTGAAGTGCCTAACTTCTCTATTAGCGAAAAACAAGTTGCATATAGTGTACAGGAAGCATTTAGAAAGACTGAAGGACGTTTAATAGTTGCTACTTTTGCATCTAACGTTCATCGTGTTCAACAGATTGTTGAAGCAGCGGTCAAATTTAATAGAAAGATTTTAGTCTTTGGTCGCTCAATGGAAAATAATATACAAGTATCAAGAAAATTAGGATATATCAAATGCCCGGATCGTTTCTTTATTAAGAATGATGAAGCAAAACGTCTACCAGATAATGAAATATTGATTTTATGTACTGGCAGTCAGGGAGAAGCTTTAGCTGCTCTAAGTAGAATTGCGAATGGAACACATCGTCAAATATCAATTAAACCTGGTGATACTGTTGTATTCTCTTCTAATCCTATTCCTGGTAATGCTGCTAGTGTATCTAAAGTAGTTAATAAATTATTTAGATCCGGAGCTAAAGTATTAGTTAATACAGCATTTAATAATCTTCATACTTCTGGACATGCTTCACAAGAAGAACAAAAATTAATGTTATTACTTACAAAACCTAAATATTTCTTCCCTGTGCATGGAGAATACCGTATGTTAAAAATTCATGCAAAATTATATGAAGAAGTTGGTTTTGAAAAAGATCATGCTTTTGTATTATCTAATGGGGATACTATTTTACTACAAAATGGTGAAGCTCGTTTAGGTCCACGTATTCATGTTGATGATATATATGTAGATGGTAATGATATTACTGGTTTATCTACTGCAGTATTAAGAGATCGTCAGATTTTAAGTGAAGATGGTATGGTATCTGTTTTAATTGCCATGGATTCTCACAAAGGTGTTTTATTAAATAAACCAATTATAATGTCACGTGGTTTTGTTTATATGAAAGATAGCATTGAATTAATTAGAGAAGCAGAAAATTTAGTTGGTCAAAATCTAACTGAACTGTTAAAAAGAAAAACAACTTTTGGTGAAATCAAAAATACAATTAGAGATACTTTAAGTCCTTATTTCTATCACAAAACAAAACGTAATCCGATGATCATTCCTGTCATCATGAATAAGAAAGTATGAAAATATTTAGAATCTTAAAGCGTATTTTTATTGTTTTACTTGTTCTTATCTTATTAGTAAGTGCTGGATATACTTATTTCATATCTCCTAATGATTATAAGTTTTCTACTTATTCATATACTACTGATAAAATACCTTCTGAATTTGATCATTTTAAAATAGCTTTCTTTAGTGATTGTAATATTTCTTCGAAAGATGATATTACACGTTTTGAAAAAATCATTAAGGAATTAAATAATAAGACATTTGATATGGTTATCTTTGGTGGAGATTTATTTGAAGATAAACCATTAGAAAGTGATACTGTTTCTAAAATATTAAAAAGTATAGATTGTAAATATGGTAAATTTGCAGTTTTAGGAGATAAAGATAGTACTTTAGAAACAACTAATGTCTTAAATAAAGGTGGATTTGAAGTATTAGATAACCAGCAAAGAACAATTTATTATGAAAATAAGACAATCTCTTTACTAGGACTTAATAACAAAGAAGCGAGTTCATTAATTAATGATAGCAATAAAAACTTATTTCAATTAGCAATTAATCATCAGCCAGATTCTTTTGATGATAACTATAAAGATGTTAACTTACAGCTTTCAGGTCATAGCTTAGGTGGTAGTATTTATTTCCCATTCCTAGGTAGCTTATTTACTGATACTGGCTTTGAAACATATAATCATGACATATACACAAAGGCTAATGCTACATTATATGTAACTAATGGATTAAAAGGAACATCTAAAATTCCTTATAAATTCTTTGCTTCTAATGAAATAAAATTTATTACTCTTGTTTATGAACAAGCAACTCTTGAATAAAAAACCTATCCAATAAATGGATAGGTTTTTAACTACTTATTGTTTCTTAGAATAGTATTGAAATAAGATAAATTTATAAACTAAAATAACTAATTCTAATCCCAAACATATAATAAGTATAAATTTAAAATCATACATCAGTATACTCACTTTAGAAAAATCATAATTAATAAATTGAGATCCCGAATTGCAAGCAGAAACTGGAAATAAAATGAAAAAGTTCTATTTTTTATAGAAAATCGTATTTTCAGTTATTCCAATTTTAGCTAATTCATCTAAAAATAGCTGTTCAGCAGGAAGATATCCAAGTATCTTCCTTTTCTTGTTGTTGATTTTATCATTGATATCTATTGTATTTTCTTTACTAATCGTATTTATATCAGTTCCCTTTTTTATAAAATATCTTATTAATCCATTACAGTTTTCATTGGAGGCTCTATCACATGAATGATACGGTCTTCCAAAATAAATGGTTGTGCGTTTTTCTTTTGTTCCGGGTTTCTTTTCAATATCTTTCCATCTGGCAAACTCATTACCATTATCGAATGTTATAGATTTGAATATTTTCTTAAAATTGTCATCATAGAATTTATGAAGTTTGTTGATCTGCATATAAACCTTTTTTGAAGATTTAGAAGTGATAGGTATCATATAATAGAATCTTGTTTTTCTTTCTATTAGGGTCAAATATGCACCATGTTGACCATCTCTTGGTCCAGTGACAAGATCACCTTCCCAGTGTCCAAATTCTTCTCTTGTTTCAATACTTTTTGGTCTTTCTTCTATGGAAGTCCCTTTCTGTCGTTTAGGAATATAAGTTTTCCAGTTTTTCTTTGTCCTTCTTCTTAGCATTCTAGGAAGATCTATTGGTTTTATCGATACTTTTCCATCATGGATATAATTGTAGAAAGTCTTTGTGGAAACAGTTTCCATACCTGTGATCATATTGTTTTTATGAAGTTTGAGATAATTGATGGTTTCATCAACAGAAGAAAGCTTATTATTCTTCATTTCATCTTCAACAAGCCTGATAAAATCATGCGCCTTTTCAAGTTTGGAATTATTAGGAATCTTATGATTTCTGGATCTCTTATTAAAAGCAGCTAAAGCAGAAAGTTCAGTATGCTCAACAAGATGAGTGTTTCTAACAGTAATGGTTGCATCTTTGATGATGGAATAAATATTGGAAACAGAAGTTCCTACAGTAGAAGCAAGATCATTGATAAACTGAGTTTTACCAATATTGCGCTTAGAATTTCCATGTTCAGCATTAAATTTGATCAGGGAATTGACAATAAATTCATAATGATGAAAAGAAAGATGTTTATTTTTATGTTTTTGTGATATAGTAATAGTGTTCATAGAAGTCTCCTTTATTTGGTTGTGGTTGACTTAAATAATACGACATCTATGAACTTTTTTCATGTAGAAAAATGAGGACAAGGCAGAAATTCGCCGAATTTGCAGGGAAAGGCTAGCCTTTCCCTGCAAACCTTAATTCCAGTTTCGTTTTACAATAGACAATTTGATAATAAAATACCATTTGTACCAAAATTAGTATTAAAAACACTATTTATTGTAGTATTATAGAAATATTGTGCATACATATAACCATATTTACCTGTCAAAATCTGATTATATTGCGTTGAAGATAATCTTTCACAATTTGTTGCAGATAAATTAGTAATACTTTTAAATTTAGAAGCACTCATATCTCCGTCAGATTTTCTCGTTTCAAGACAAGTCGTTTTTTTACCATCTACTGTTGGTCCTGTCCAAGTATAATAAGCATTAACATAAGAAAAAGAACCAGTAAATATAGCTGC
Organism: uncultured Caryophanales bacterium; assembly: GCA_937897245.1. The sequence continues at coordinate 4,401 of CALCBO010000323.1, forward strand.
AATCAATAAAAAATTAAATAATTTTTTCACTATTCATCATCCTCTCATAAAATCCCCTTTTCTTTTACAATTGATTAAGGAAAAATCTTTCCTTAATCTCATTATATCTTATCCATTATCGTTGTCAATAAATATATTTTGTTTTTCGACCTATTTATTTTTTTGGAGTTATTGTGTTATAATTCAAATAGGTGATTACATGTCAAAAAATTCAAACTATTTATTTAAACTCGATCTGCTTATTCTGAGTGTTCTTCAGCAGAGAGATATGTACGGTTATGAAATAACTAAACTTATTACTGAAATGTCTGATGGTATTATCGTACCTAAGCATGGAACTATGTATCCTATCATATACAACCTTATCGAAGAAGGATACATTACTCGCGAAACACAATTGTTCAACAACAAAGCAAGAGTCTATTATCATCTTGAAGACAAAGGGAAGGAATATTTAAAGAAAATAACTAATGATTATGACAATCTTGTAAGATGCATTGATTTGATTGTTCATGGAGGTAACTATGAAAGAAAGTAAAAGATATTTTAATGAAATAAAGAAATCTATCCCACTAGAAAGCAAAAGAACAAGAGATTTTTTGAAAAGCCTAGAATATCAGATTGATGAGTTTCATAGTGATAATCCTAACTGTACATACAACGATTTGATTCTAGAATTTGGTTTTCCTGAAGATGTCATTGCATCATACTTTAAAGAATCTCAAAGCAATGAGCTTATCAGGAATCTGAAAATAAAAAAATACATTAAGTACATAACACTTGCTGTCATTGCAGTGGTTATAGCACTAGGAGCATGGAAAGCATATCTTATATATGATGATGCTATAAAATCAAGTAATTCTAGAATTACACATATAGAAACTACAGAGCCGGAGGTCATAGAACGTGAAGAATATAATTAAAGTCTCAATGATTTTATTGCTTATTTGCGGAAACACACTACCTGCTGTTGCTGTTGAAGACAAAAAGACAAATGTGACTTACGTAACAGAAACCGAAATTGCTGTAAACGAAAAAATAAGAGCAGCAGGAAAAGTAACAGGTACTAAAACTACAAAAGTCAAAAGTGGTACTACTGTCTTGTGGTCAGTAACCGTAACCGGTACATTTGAATATGATGGAAGTCACAGTACATGTACCACTTCATCTGTTTCTACAACTGTTTCTAGCTCATACTGGAAAATATCTTCCAAATCAGCTACCAAAAGCGGTTCTAGTGCTACTGCCAAAGCTACAGGTCAAAGATACAATAATGGTGTTGTTGTAGAAACACATACTGAATCAGTAACACTAGTATGTGGTAGTGATGGTACTTTATATTAATAAGATAGGCTAACCCAATTTCTTTAGGTTTTGTCAAGAAATTTTAGGATTAACTTTTGGAGGACGGAGAAAATTTAACCCAAAAAAGTTTAAATCAAACTAAAAATAGCTATAAAATTAGACCTATAAGACACTTAAGAAATTTCCTGTCCTATAGGTCTTTTTCTATTTTCTTATCACTAAAATGTCATGTTTCTCTATGCATATATTATTATAGAGTGTTTGTTTTTAGTTTTCATGTTGTATCTTTTTCTTCTTTTTATCACAGTTGATTTTGGAAGCAAATAACGCTGTACTTCTTCATCTATTTTTGGTATAGCTAATATACTAGAGTTATATCTTGTAGCCCAAAGAATACGATT
>CALCBO010000324.1 GCA_937897245.1 uncultured Caryophanales bacterium
CAGACGGAATCTCTCCCGCTGCGATTTTGCAAAAAATACAATTTTCTTGTCTCATGTGTCTTTCCTGCCTCTTTCTTTTTTTATTGCTTTGTTATATAATAATCTCGAGGTAAATATTATGAATGAAGAATTGAAAATTCCAAATCATGTTGGAATTATTATGGATGGAAATGGTAGATGGGCACAAGAAAGAGGTAAAATACGTACATTTGGTCATAAGAGTGCAGTTAATAATTTAAAAGAATTATGCCTACATATGGCAGATGTAGGAGTTAAATACTGTTCTTTGTATGCTTTTTCTACAGAAAATTTTAAAAGAGATATAAAAGAAGTAAATTTTTTAATGAATTTATTTGTTAGTTCTTTTAGAGAAGAATTTGAAAATTTAAATAAGAGAAAAGTAAAGGTGGTATTTTCTGGAAGAAGAGAACCTTTGCCAAAAAAAGTATTAGAGGCAATGGATAAAATAGTTGAAGATACAAAAGATAATAGTGATTTAATATTAAATATATGTCTTAATTATGGTTCTCATGCAGAAATGGTAGATACTACTAAGAAAATATGTGAAATGTATAAAGATGGGGAAATTGATTTAGAAGATATAGATGAAGAATTAATACAGAAAAATCTTTATCAAGATTTGCCACCTTTAGATTTTGTAATACGTACTAGTGGAGAATTAAGATTAAGTAATTTTATGATGTATCAAGCTAGTTATGCAGAGTTTTATTTTCCAAAAGTATATTTTCCTGATTTTGATAATGAGGAATTTGATAAAGCAATTTTAGTATTCAATAAAAGAGATAGACGATTTGGAGGGGTTAAGAAATGAAAACGAGAGTTTTAGGGGCTGTTTTAATTGTGGCTTTATTCTTACCATTTTTAATAGTAGGAGAGTTACCTTTTGCTATTTTTATGACTGTTTTAGGAATAATGGGTTTATATGAATTACTAAAAGTTAGAGAAAGTAAGAAAGAGTTTCCTTTATTCTTGAAAGTTTTTGCTTATTTATTAACTATTTATTTTTGTTTGTATAATACAGATTCAATTACTTTTTCTTATATGTTTGATTATAAAGTAATGGCTTTTATTATATTTTTATTTTTATCACCTATGGTATTTATTAATAATACTAAGAAATATAATTTAAGTGATGCATTATTCTTAATAGGATCAGTATTATTTATTGGATTTAGTTTTAATTTAATTATAATTACACGTAATTATGATATTACTTATATTATATATTTATTATTAATTACAACTATTACAGATACTTTTGCTTTATTTACAGGGATGCTTGTAGGAGAACATAAATTATGTCCTAAGATTAGTCCTAAGAAGACAATAGAAGGCCTTGTAGGAGGAGTATTTATGGGGACTTTTATAGCTACTGTATTTTATAATACAGTAATTAGTTCTAGTGTTTCATTAGTGTTAGTTATATTCGCAAGTTTAGGTTTATGTTTAGTAGGACAATTAGGAGACTTAGTATTTTCTTCTATCAAACGTTATTATGGTGTAAAAGATTTTTCAAGTTTAATACCTGGACATGGTGGAATACTTGATAGATTTGATAGTTTAATATTTGTTACTTTGGCATTTATATTATTATTTGGTATTTTATAAAGGAGGAATTAGATGTCTGTTATTATTAACTTATTGTTATTTATATTAATATTAGGAGTAATAGTATTTGTACATGAAGGTGGACATTTCTTATTAGCTAAATGGAGAGGTGTTTATGTTTATGAGTTTGCTTTAGGTATGGGTCCTAAAATATGGGGGTTTAAAAAAGGAGAAACTGAATATAATATTAGGGCTATACCTATTGGAGGTTTTTGTCAATTAGCTGGGGAAGATTTAGATGAAGATGATAGTAAAAAAGTTCCTAAGGAAATGAGACTTCAAAGTAAGAAACCTTGGGAAAGATTTTTAATAATGCTTTTTGGTCCAATGAATAATTTTATTCTAGCAGTTATTATTTTGTTTGTTATAGCTTTAATTTGGGGTGGTAGTACAATGAATCCTGTTATTTCAGCAGTTGAGAAGGATTCAGCAGCTTCTAGAGCAGGATTAGAAAAAGGAGATTTAATTGTAGAGATTAATGATCATAAAATAAATAATAGTGATGATGTATCATTGTATTTAGCTATTGCGAACCCTAAGAAGAAAAATGAAATAGTAGTTGAAAAGAAAGGTAGTAAAAAAGAAGTAGCATATAAAGTTAAGCCTGAAAAAGTAAAAGAAGATGGTAAAGAAACATATCGTTACGGAATAGGAATGAAGCAAGAGAAGACTACTGGATTTGTAAATGCTTTTGTTTATACTTGTAAGAAGACTGCTTCTATATTTAAGCAGATGTTTGTAACTGTAGTATATTTATTTACAGGAGGTATTAGATTAAGTCAATTATCGGGACCAGTTGGAATATATTCGGTAGTTGGTGCTCAAAAGAGTGGTGGAATAGCAAGTCTATTATATTTAACAGCTTTTTTAAGTATCAATGTTGGATTTATTAACTTGTTACCTATACCAGCTTTTGATGGTGGACATATTTTATTTATTATAATTGAGAAAATAAAAGGATCACCAGTTAATCCAGAGCTTGAAAATAAAATACATACAGTATTCTTAGTATTGTTGATGATATTAATGTTAGTTATTACATTTAACGATATTTTACGTTTATTTTAAAAGAACTAGTTGTTCTTTTTCTTTTTGATGTTTATAATAGATATATAAGAAAGTTTAGAGGGTGTAATTATGGAAGTTTATTATATAATATTATTTGTTGTGGCAGTTAGTTTATTTGTTATAGGTTTTATATTCGGAAGAATGGGGAAAAAGGCTGATACTAATTTTTCAGATACATTTTATAGCAATACGGGGAGTTTTTCCTTAACTAGTGATTTTGATTATGAGAAAAGTGATGATGATGGTTCTCCTGTAATAATAGAAAGTGTAATGGTAGAAGATGGATTAGATAATAATTAAGATATTATGGATTAGAAGGAGTTCTAATTCTTTTTTTATTGGATTTCATTTCGCAAAAAAGAAAAAAAATGCTTTTTGCGAAATGAACGGTATAATATTACTAGAGGTGATTATTGTATGAAAATAATAAAAAGAGAGTATTTAGACGATATTGTTGATGTTAATGGGTACACCAGATATAAAAGTTATTACAGGGGTAAGAAGAAGTGGTAAATCTTAACTGTTACATATGTTTAGCGATTATGTAAAAACTAATGATAAAAAAATAATATTATATATATTGATTTTAATCTTGATGAATATGATTATTTAAAAGACTATAAAGAGTTAATTAAATATGTTAGTGATAGGTATGATTCTAAATTTAATAATTATATTTCGATTCTTATCTGCTTCAATTCTTTCTATTAATGCAAATAATAAATCTTTATTAGGGTTGTTAAGATTTAACAATCTTTTTATTTTGTTTATATAATTTGGTAATTTATCAGTACTATGTTTTCTTTTTTCTATTTCAATATTAATATCTTCTAATTGTGTGTTTAAATCCTTTAATTTAGCTTCATATGGTTTAGATAGTAATTTATATTGATCAGGAGTAATATTGCCTTCTAATCGGTCTTTATAGATGATTTGAATAGTTTCTAATAATTTGTTTTGTTCTTTAATAATATCTTCTTTTCTTTTTTTATAATCATTAGAATTATTCTTAGT
>CALCBO010000325.1 GCA_937897245.1 uncultured Caryophanales bacterium
TTTGATATGCCCAATAGATGCCATATATACCACAAGTAATTATAGTTAATAAAACTACAATACCACCTGATGGTAAATTAGTATCACCGCTGAATTCTTTTACTTCGTCATTAATTTGCATAATCCAAATAATACCATAGATTCCACATGTAACAATAGTTAATATTATTGCAACAGCAATATTTCTTTCTTCTTTCATCTACTACCACTCCTTTCGACTTTATTATAGCAAATTTTTAGAAAAATTACTAGTTCTTATTTTTGTTCCTTGACATCCTTACTCAAGTCATATAATAAGTTTAAAGCTTCCATAGGAGTCATTTCTAATGGATTTATTTTTTTGATTTTATCTATTATTGGATTTGGTTTATCTTCTATTTTAGTCTCTTCTAATTCAAATAAAGATGTCTGTGTAAATGTTTCTTTTTTGACATTTTTCTTCTCATATATGTTTAGTATTTCATCAGCTCTATTAATTAGGCTTTCAGGAAGATGTGCAAGAGATGCGACATGAATACCATAACTCTTATCAACAGCACCTGGTTTTACTTTATGTAAGAATGTTACTTTACCATTTTCTTCTATAGCTTGGACATGAACATTCTTTAATTGTTTTAAGTCTTTTTCTAGAATAGTTAATTCATGATAATGAGTAGAAAACATAGTCTTAGCTTTTATTTTATCATGAATATATTCTAAAATAGCTTGAGCTAGACTCATTCCATCATAAGTAGCTGTTCCTCTTCCTAATTCATCGAAGAGTATTAAACTGTTTTCAGTAGCTTCGCTAATCGCATTATTAGCTTCTTTCATTTCTACCATAAAAGTTGATTCACCACTTACTAAGTCATCACTAGCACCAATTCTTGTGAATATCTTATCAAAGATAGGCATAGTGGCACTTTTACAAGGAACAAAACAACCTATTTGAGCCATAATAACAGTAATAGCACATTGACGCATATAAGTAGATTTACCAGCCATATTAGGACCAGTTATTAATAATATATTAGTAGTCTTATCCATTAAAATATCATTAGGTATATATTTATCTTTCATTACTTGTTCTACTACTGGATGACGACATTCTATTAATTTTAAAGTTTTATCTTTAACTATTTCTGGTCTTACAAATTTATATTGGTCTGAGACTATAGAAAAAGCTTGAAGCATATCTACTTCACTTATTATTTTAGATACTTCTTGGAGTCTAGAAGCATATCTTTTTACTACTTCACGAATATCCATAAATAATTTATATTCTAAAGATATTATTTTTTCTTCTGCTCCTAAAATAATATTTTCTTTTTCCTTTAATAAAGGAGTAATAAATCTTTCACAATTAGCTAGAGTTTGTTTTCTCTCATAACCATATTCTTCTTTAACTAAATGAATTTGTCCTTTAGATACTTCTATATAATATCCAAATACTTTATTAAAACCTACTTTTAAATTCTTAATTCCAGTTCTTTCTTTTTCTTGTTTCTCTAATTCTAGGATAAAGTCTTTAGAACCACTACTTATCTTTTTTAACTCATCTAATTCTTCATTGTAACCTTCTTTAATTAAATGACCTTCATGAAGAGTATAAGGAGCATCTTCTTCTATAGTTCTTTCTAAGAGAGAATATACTTCAGCAAATGTTTCTATTTTCTTATCATATGATAATTTTTCTAAGATATCTCTGATAACTGGTAATTCTTTTAAAGAGTTTTTTAATTGAAGTAAATCTTTAGCATTTAAATTACCATAAGTAATACGTCCTACTAATCTTTCTAAGTCATAAACATTATCTAATGATTTTATTAAGTCATCTCTTAAGATAAATTCTGTACTTAAGAGTGAAACAAAATCATATCTTCTTATTAATTCTTTTTTATTAGTTAAAGGATTTAGAATATTACTTTTTAAATATCTACTACCCATAGCTGTTTTACATTTATCTAATAACCATAATAAGCTATATTGACGTTCTTTATTACGAATAGTTTCTATTAATTCTAGATTTCTTTTTGTATTTTGATCAAATTCTAAATACATTGAAGATTTAACTACTTTACATTGTTGTAGGTGATGTAAGTCTCCTTTTTTAGTATCTAGTATATATCTTAATAAATGTTTTATAGTACTTACTATTCTAACATCTTCTATTTTTTCATAAACATAAGTGTACTCTTCTATATCTTTATTATCACTAGGAAGAATAGTTACTAATACATCATATTGGTTTCTTAGGGTATCTACTAATTCTCTATCTATAGTATCATTTACTATTACTTCACGAAAGCCAATTCTAGCTACTTCTTTAATTACTTTATCAGATTCTCCTTCTACTAGATTAGCTAATACTTCACCTGTTGAAATATCAGTATAAGCTATACCATAACAATATGAGAAATCAAAGATACTAGCAATATAATTATTACTTTTAGAATCTATATTAGAATCTATTCTAGTTCCTTTAGTAATTACTTGAACAACATCTCTTTTAACCATTCCTTTAGTTTCTTTAGGATCTTCTAATTGTTCACAGATAGCTACTTTATATCCTTTATCTATTAAATCATCAACATAAGATACATAAGCATGATGTGGAATACCACACATTGGAACTCTTTCACTAAGTCCAGCTTGTTTACCAGTTAGAGTTAATTCTAGAATTCTAGAAGTGAGAATGGCATCATCAAAAAACATTTCATAAAAGTCTCCTAATCTAAAAAATAAGATGCAGTCTTCATATTTATCTTTAATTTCCATATATTGTTGCATCTGGATTTAATGTGAAGTGCTTTTTCCATTCTCCATTTTCTGTTACTTGGATTTTTTTAGTTTCTTTTTTTTCAAATTTTTTGTCATCATAATTTTCGTCAAGCATACCAGTAATCAATTTTTTGTATAATTCTACACCTGGTTTAACTGCTCCATCAAATATTTTTTTCCCTCTATCTAGTATTATTGCTTTATTACAGTTTTTTAAAACATCTGCAACATTGTGTGTTACAAATAAAATTGTTTTTCCTTCTTTTTTGAACTGTTCAAATTTTTTAAAGCATTTTAATTGAAATGCCATGTCTCCAACTGATAAAACCTCATCTACTATTAAAATATCTGGATTAACATTTATTGCACATGCAAAGGCTAAACGTGCAAACATTCCTGATGAGTATGTTTTTACAGGTTGATATAAATGTTCTC
>CALCBO010000326.1 GCA_937897245.1 uncultured Caryophanales bacterium
CTTGCGTACCTTGTGTATCATTTTCTGCATACCAGTGATAGATTTTCTCAGTGGACTTAGTTGTATCCATACTATCTCCATGATTACCAGTATATTCCCTAGCTAAAGTTCCTGTTTCAGCTTCTTTCTTTAAAACACCATATAAAAGTTGTGCATTTACCCAGTATGCATATAACGTAGTATCACCAGTAATAGTAATATTTTGTGATTGATAATATCTTACTCCTGTATTGTCTATTTCTGTATTATAATTATAAATCTCTTTTCCTTCTAAAGTATATGCACTAAAAGCATCACCAGATATAGGAGTTGCAATTCCAGAAACTAAAGTCTGAGTATATGTATCTCCTATTGCTTCGTTATTATTTTTATCAAAAGTCAAAGTATACATTCTTGTCCATTGAGCATATAAAGTAACATCACTAATTACAGTTATATCAACTCCATCTAAATAACTTGTTCCAGTTCCATCTCTTTTAGTATTCCATCCAACAAATGCATAATTATCTAAAGTATATAGATTTAAATCTAAAGTATATAATGTACCATTAATTACATGTTTATTCTCCATCGTTCCTATTGCATTTTCATTATTCTTATCATATATAATAGTATATTCCCTTATCCATTGTGCATATAAAGTAGTATTACCAGTAACAGTAATTTCGTCTCCATCTGAATAACTAATACCGCTTCCATCTCTTTCTGTATTCCATCCAACAAATGCATGATTATCTAAAGTGTATTCATTAAGATTTAAATATCCAGGTGTATATTCTAATATAGTTTGATTTTCCATTGTACCTGTTGCATTTTCATTATTTTTATCAAATGTTATTTGAACATTTTGATAATCTCTCCATCCTGCAATTAGTTCAATGTTAGAATCAACGATATAATCTGATTCTACTTTAATAGTACAATCAATATCTTTATACCAACCTACAAAAACCTTCTCTTCTCTTTCAGGAATTGGTAAATTACCAATTTCTTCATTCTCATCATAATATACTTTATTTCTTGAAATAACTCCTCCATTAGGATTAAGGGTTACAGTTAATGATCCTTTCTTTGTAAAATATCCAGGATTATGCTCACCTTCATCTATATGAGCATACTCTTTATCTGTATAATCTTCGTTATATGCTGTTCCTTTACCTCCTACTAAGTTATCATTATTATTAAACATACTATAAGAATTATTAACATTATTAGTTACAAAATTATTACCTGCATATATTACTTCTAAATTATTAGAATCATAAAACATATAAGACATATCTTCTACATTTGAAGTATTAAAAGTAGATAAATATAACTCTGTAATATTATACATATAACTAAACATACCACTCATATTTTTAACATGACTTGTATCAAAACTACTGAAGTCAATACTTGTTGTATTACTGTCTTCAAACATCCATGACATTGAAGTTATAGGTTTTCCATCTACCATACTACATAATTTTGAAGTAACTGGTTTTGTTGAATTAGTGTTCGCTAAATATACTCCCCAACCATCATCTTCTTCAATATAGTAATATTTATATTGTCCTTTACTATATTCATATCCATCATATAAATCATTAGTTCCAGTAACACATCCATCTATACATATATAACTATTTGGTAAGTTATGTGTAGTTATACTATCTTTATTTCCAAAAGCACAGTTACCTATTGATACAGTATCACCGCTTAAAGTTACTTCATCTAATTCATTTCTGTCAAAAGCATTATCTCCAATATACTCTATTGTATTTGGAATTGTAACGCTTGTTATTCCTTTATTATCAAAAGAATCATCAGCAATTCCCACTACTTTTCTACCATTTATATTGCTTGGTATTACTAAATTAGAAGGTACTTCTTCTTTATATCCAGTAATTATAATATCTGGTTTTATTTCACCCTGTTCAACATTTTTGATTGCTCCAGATTCAATTAATTCTTCTAAATATCCATCATTCGCATCAATTGATATACTATAGCCATCTGATGCTACTTGATTACTACAGTATAATTCTTTGTCTTCTTCATTATCATACCAACCTTGATTATTTAAAAAATCAATACATTTGTCATTATCAATATCAAATGATTTTAAACCTATATACTTTAAAGTAATTACTCCATTATCATTTAATTCTTGTAGGTAATCAGAATAACTATTATTTAGATCATCTATTATGTTAATAGTATCACCATTATACTCAATATCTTCTCCCCTACAATATGCTTCACTATCATCTTGAAAATCTTCACTAAAATAAGTTATACATTTTTCTTGATTTATAGCGTCATACTTTATAGTAGCTCCTTGAATACTATCTAAATCTAAATCATAAGTAAATGGAGTATATGGTTCTTCTCCTTTATTATAACCATCTTGATTTTCTTGTATTAAATCTGGTTGTATAGTTAGACCAATATTTATATCATCTGGCGGTAATATAGAAGAATCTATATCTCTCTTAAATTCTATTCTTACTTTTATTGTTTCTGATTTTCCTGACTTTAATAAATGATTAGGCATT
>CALCBO010000327.1 GCA_937897245.1 uncultured Caryophanales bacterium
CCCGTTGGAGATGGAGCAAAACGAGGATCTTTAGCAACCTCTTTTAAATTTCTTTCAGGATACTTTGCTTCAATATCTTCACGAGTTGTTTTAATATCAGGGAAAAGTATTTCAGCAAGTTCTATTCTTTCCTCATTATTCATTTATATCCCTCTTTTCTAAAAAAAATTATAACATAGCTTTTGTAAAAATGCAAGACTATTCGCTTCGGAGTGCTTCTACTGGATCTTTTTTCGCAGCCATACTAGCAGGTTTACTTCCAGCTATAACATTTAATAAAATACTTAATAAGATTAAGATTACAGCACTTAGAATTGGTAAACTAGCAATATTATTTATTTTTGCTAGGGCTTTTACAATAACATTTATTGGTAGTGATAATAAGAAGGCTATTAATACTCCTAAAGCTCCTGCAATAAATCCTTCAATAATAGTTTCTGCAATAAATACTCTCTTAACGTCTTTTTTACTAGCACCTAAAGCTCTTAAAATACCAATTTCTTTAGTTCTTTCTAAGACACTAATATAAGTTATTATAGCTATCATAATTGAAGATACTACTAAGCTTATAGCTACAAAGCCAATTAAAACATAAGATACTATATTTACAACTTGAGTTATTCCTCCAACTAGACTTTTCATCATATCTGAATAATTAATTACTAAATCTTTTTGTCCAGCTTTTTCTTTATCTTTATTGTAAGCATCAATTAATTCTACAATTTTTTGTTTAGAATCAAAATCTTTTGGATAAAATTTGATTGCTGATGGATCATCTTTTTCATAAATAGCTAATTTTTCTGTTAAATTATCATAAGTATCAACAATTCCATCAAATTCTGCATTTGTAAGTACATTAATATTCTTATTATTAATTTGTTTTTCATAGATTGGAGTTTCACTTATTTTATCAATAACTTCTATAATGGCATCATGATTATAACCTACATAACTACTAGAAATTTCTTTATCTTTTAATACTCCTACTATAGTTAATTCTTCTCCATTATCTATTTTATCTTTCATATAATCAGTATCATATGAATAATCTAAGAATATTCCATTTTCTTCTTTATAATAATCAGTATTTAGAATTAATTTATATTTTTTATTTAAGATATCATCATAAGTAAACTCTGTACTTTTTACTTTGTAAGAACTATTATTTTTTCTTTCAGCTAAATCCTTTGTTAATTCAGCTCTATCTTTGATATTTAGTGAATATAAAATACTATCATCAATAGTGTTATTAGCTCCTACTACAACAGCTATTTCATTACTTCCTTCTGGTACTTTACCAGCTAAAACTTTAAATTTCTTAGTTTGATTTGGTAACTCTTTAAAAATACTATTAGATGAGTCTTGACTATCAGAGATAATTAAATCACTTGGATTTACTTTTACATAGTCTGGAGTATATACTTGTAAATCCATATTATAAGTATATTCTATATAATCTGAATTCTTTTTGAATCCATCTTTTTCATCTACATATTTTATAAATTCTTTAATATTATTTTTTTGAACTAGTCCTTTAGATGCAGATACATTTGATTTTTTAACTATATCATCTTTTGAACATAATTTATCTTTTGGACATTCTTCTTTTTTACCTACTTCATCCATTGAAGCTGAAATTGCGCCAAATAAATCATAACTAGTTCTTTCTATAGATATTGGATAATCTGATAAGGAATCTCTTTCTAATTGTTTAGCCATATTATTAACTCCATTAGAAAGTGATAATATAAGGGCTATTCCTATTATTCCAATGGAACCTGCAAAAGCAGTTAAAAAGGTTCTTCCTTTTTTAGTAAGTAAATTATTTAGAGAAAGTGTTAAGGCTGACATTAAAGACATTGAAGTTTTAGTTATTTCTTTTGAAGTTGTTTCTTCTTCTTTACCATCAAATTGGTTACTATCATTAATAATTAATCCATCTTTTAATTCAATAATTCGATTAGCATATTCTTCTGCGAGTTCTGGATTATGAGTAACCATAATAACTAGTCTATCTCCAGCTATTTCTTTTAGTAAATCCATGATTTGAACACTAGTTTTAGAATCAAGTGCTCCTGTTGGTTCATCCGCAAGAATTATTTCCGGATCATTTACTAAGGCTCTAGCGATAGCTACTCTTTGCATTTGACCACCAGATAATTGATTTGGTTGTTTATTAATATGGTCTTTTAGACCAACTTTAGTTAAGGCATCGATTGCTCTTTGTTTTCTTTCTTGTTTTGAAACACCAGATAAAGTTAGAGCTATTTCAACGTTAGCTAAAACTGATTGATGCATAATTAGGTTATAACTTTGAAAGATAAAACCAACACGATGATTTCTATAAGCATCCCAATCCCTATCTTGATATTTTTTGGTGGAAATTCCTTCAATAATTAAATCTCCACTATCATATTTGTCAAGTCCTCCTATAATGTTAAGTAAGGTAGTTTTTCCACTTCCACTAGATCCTAGAATAGCAGTAAATTCATTTTTTCTAAATTTAATATCTATTCCTTTTAGAACTGGTTGAATATTCTCCCCTACTTTGTAGCTTTTCTTTATTTTTTTTAATTCAAGCATACTTTTCCTCCTTTTGCCTTTATTATACATTATTTTTTGATTTTTTGATATGTATTTTCGTCTTCTTTTTTATATTCTTCTAGACCTATTACTTCTGGGTCAAAAAGATTAATAATCTCCTTTGTAACATCTTCTCCTTCCATAGCTCTTCTTTTAAATTCTTTAATAGTTTTATTTGATTTATGATAATCTGTTCTTAATATATCTGTTAATTTAAAAAATGATGGGCGAATACTATCATATTTTTCTTGAAAATATTCTATACTTTCTAAGTCTTCTATATTTCTTTTCTTTCTCATCATATCTATTCCAAATATTGGTATATTAAATCCAATTATTAATGGAGCTAAACCTGGTAATAATATTACAGTTGAGGCTACAATAATACCTGATGCTTTTATACTAAAATTAATTCTATCAATTCTTTCATTTAAGTCTTCTATCTGATTATTAATTTCGTTCTTTAAATCAACACCTTCTCGAAGATAGTTGTTGTATGATTCTAAAACAGTTGAAAAAATTGTTTTCTTAGTAATTTCAGCCATTTCTATAAGTGTCATCATTTTACCTATTTCTAGATTTCCATATTCTTCTATTAATTCTTCTTGAAATTGTTTTTCATCGAAATCAAGTATCATTTCTTGAGCTATTTTAAGACTATCGATTACGGCTTCTTGGATTGATGTAACTACTTCTTCTATTTCATCTATATCAACAATTATTTCTCCTTGGTATAACATTTAGCAATCCCCCTTCTGAAATTGTGTTTATTATACTACAAAAAGAGGAAATGTGCAAAAAAATATCCACAGCTCTTGTGGATATTTATTTTTATTCTTTATCTTTTTTATCTATTTTAATAGTAGTATGTTCTCCTTCTATTCTCTTATTATTAGCTCCAGTCATAGTAGAGTTCTGTAATCTTTTTTTATGTTTTAATAATTCATCTACTTTTTTAACATTAGATAATTCGCTTTTTGTTTCTGTTTCATAAGTGTGTCTTGCTGATGCATTACGGTATTTAGATTTTTTTACTCCATAATAGATGATACTAACTAGAGAGAATAAAATACATAATATTACAGTATTATCTTCTTTTCCCATTGGACCTATAATAAAGGCTAGGACTAAACATATTATTTCTATTAATAATGTAATTAAGAGTAATTTTGTTTTATTCATTGGGACACTTCCCATTACTTCACCAGTTCTAGCATTAACAGCTACATAGTGAAGTATCTTTTTAGGATCTTGATATGAGTATAACCATACTGGTAGATATGCTGATACCCATTGTTTACCCTTTACATTAAATTGTTCTTCTGTCCATTTTACTCCTCTATCATAGAATTTTATTTCATCATTAATAGCAAATCTAGCTACATCTTTTAATTCATTATCTACTTTTTCTTCTAAATGACTAATATTGGTATCTCTTTTTTCAGAAGAATAACCTGCAAGGTAATTAGCTTTATACTTTACACAGTTTTCTGTATCAAATGGCATTATAGCATTTATAACATTTGTAGTTTTACTTTTATTAGATTTATCTAATTTATCTTGACTTGATTCAATTGTTAAATCATCAATAGCTATATCAAAATCTCTTTCAACTCTGTATAAATCAGCATCATAATAAGTTTCAGTTTTATCATTATGTTCTTCTTTATATTCTCTTACTTTATGTTCTCCTTCTCCTTTAAATGTAGCATGAAGATTGGCATCAACTAACATGTATGGGAAATATACTCCCATAATATTATTAGTTGTGAACTCTTTTTTAAAGATTGGATGAGCAAAAAATTGTCTTTTATCAACAAAAGTTTGAATTTTCTTTTGAGCTTCACTTTTTTCAAGACTAAATGGTAATACAACATCTGGTACAGCACCATTATCTATTTGTGAATTAATTGATAAAATACTACGACACCAGTGACATCTCGCATTAGTTGATTCTTTAGTATTAATTACTACTTCTGCTCCACAACCACCACATTTTAAAGTAATAGTATCATCTACACTTTCATCTATATCTTTAGTACCACTTCCACGAATTTCTTCATTTAAGTTTTTAGCTTCTTTTTCTAGGCCTTCTACTTCTTCAGCATCAAACTCTGTATAACAGTAATTACATACTAATTTTTTCTTTTTAGTATTATAAGTTACATCACTGGCTCCACATTGTGGACATCTATTTTCTCCTTGTTTTTCTCCACTATTAGTATCAACAATTTTAATATCATTTTCTTTTTCCATGATTGTTCTCCTTTTAATTATTTAATTATATCATCCAATAATTATCTTTCAAAATAAATATATTTTATACCTTTACTCTTATATATTTCTGAAGCCTTAGGTAGTTTTATAAAATTATGAATTACTAAGTTATAGAAATCATCTATTACAAATATAGACATAATAAGAGTACTAATAATTATCATTTTTTTAGTATTTACTTTTTGAACTATTTTAATAAATAATGGAATCATTCCATACATTAGAAATAAACCCGATAATCCAAAAAACAGAACACTTCTTAGGCAGACAAAACCACCTATATTTCCAAAATTCCAGATTTCTTGATTATAATCCCAGCAACGTCTCCATCCTAATTTATCATACAATATATAACCAGAAAAGAATTCTAATATACCAGTAGAAATCATGCTTAACAAAAATACTTTTAAGGGATATTTTCGATATCTATATGTTAATAAAATAATAAGAATAGATCCATAGGCATAGATATTAATCCAAGGTAAGAAATTAGCTCCTCTCATATATACTTGCCTCATTCCACTATTAAAAAAATAAAATATAACTTCATATATCCATCCAAATATACCTGATGCCGCAATTACTAAAAATAAAACACTTAATTTCTGTTTATTATTTAATTTAATATCTTCTTCCATGTATTTCTTTAACATTTTTTAACCTTCTTTATATATATCTTTATAATATTGTATCATAATATTTAAATTGTTGACTATCTATTATTTTTTTTATAAAATATACTCGAGGTGTGAGGGCTATGAGAAAAAGAATAATTATTATTTCTAGTATAGTATTATTATTTTTAATTACTCTACTTGGTTATCAGTATTTTAGTTATTATTCGAAGTATAAGATTACTAAAGAAGAAGATAAACTACAAAAATTGGAAAAAGAGAAAGATAAAAAGAAACAAGAAGTTACTAAATTAGAAGATGATAAGAAGAAATTAGAAGAAGAAGATAAAGAGAAAGTTGGAATTTTAAAAGTATGGGAAGACGCCGTAGAAGAAGTAAATTCTTAACTCGTAAAAGATTCTATATATTTGAATTTATAATTGTATTATTAATTATATTTACTAGTCTTCTAAATATTTATTTAAGTACTCAAGTTTCACAAGATAAAGATTCTTTTCATATCTTAATTAATAAACAGAATAATACTAAGAAAGATATTAATAATTATGATAAACAGATTAAAGCTTTTAAAACTCAAATAACTGCTTATCAAGAGATTGATAAGACTATTAATAATAAAAGAGATGAATATTTTAAAAAGATTAAGGCCTTAGAAGATGATATTTTAAATGGAAAGAGTGATAAAAAAATTGCTTATTTAACTTTTGATGATGGACCTTATTATAATACATATAGAGTATTTGATATTTTAGATGAATATCATGTTAAGGCTACATTCTTTACTATTTCTATGAATGGTGAAGCATGTTTTGATAATAAGAATGAGAATTGTTTTGCTTTATATAAGGAATATGTTAAGAGAGGTCATACTATTGCGAATCATACTTATACTCATGCAATACGTGGGGGTCTTTATAATAGTGTAGATTCTTTTATGGATGCGATTATAAGACAAGAAGAACAAATCAAGAATCAAAGTGGTGGTTATAGTCCTAATATTGTACGTTTTCCTGGTGGTAGTGCTCAAGCTAAAGATTTAAAGGAACCTATTATTGAGAAACTACGTGAACGTGGTTACGGTTGGGTTGATTGGTCTGCTGAAGATGGTGATGGAAAAGGTATTCCTTCAAAAGAAGTTGGTATGCAAAAGCTTACTGCTACTATTAATGATAAAATAGAAGTAATATTATTTCATGATTATAATCGTTTTACTACTGAATTATTACCTGATGCTATTCAGTATTTACGTGATAATGGATATGAACTTTATCCACTATTCTATGAAAGTAATATGATAAAAAAATAAATATCCACAGTTTTTGTGGATATTTTTATTTTGGATCCCATTGATCCAATCCATATTGTTCTATTAAGGTAATTAACTGTCCATCATAATCTAAATCGGTAGCATAGCCACATTCTTTAACTGCCCTACAGGCATCTTGATAGTTAGTTGCTTCTATTACTGGTTGATATCTTTCATTATTTAATAATTCTGCATGATCAACTATTGATTCATCAATAGTGTCATAATCACGAAAGTCGGCAACAGTAGTATACCTGGAACCATCAGGATTTTGTTCTCCAGTTTCTAGAGTTTGTACTTTTCCAGTCCAGCTATCACCAGTTTTAATCCCAAAAATATTATTACCAATTTTGCTTGAACCCCAACCAGTTTCAAGAATAGCTTGAGCTAAAGTTAAGGAAGGTAATACACCATATTCTTCATATGCTTGTACAGCTCCATCTTTTATATCATTAACAAATTCTAGATGATCTCCTTCTAATCCTGCAGGATTGGCATAAGCGGTTGTTGATACTCTCTTTTGAGAAGTATTTGTGGTTAATGAGTTTTTTGAAACGCTCGTAACATCTTTGGAACTAGAACTATCAGTCTTTTGATAACTATCAGAAGCATGCATCAAATAATCAGCAACTGATGTATAATTACTAGTCATACTAGTCATCTTAGTTGATATACTAGAAAAACCTTCCATACAAGAATCGCATATTGGTCCTTCAAAAATATCACCATTGTTTAAATCTCCTTTGCATGATTCAATTGATTTCATTCCATCAGAAATATTGTTGTTCATTGTATTTGTAGTAGCTACTGCGTTTGTGAAAATACCATAACTTGTAGCTGCAACCTTTTCTCCTGCCATATAATCGCCTTCCATTCTAATTATCATTTTATCATAATTATGTATAAATAGTAATAATTATTTATTAAAAAAATTTATTAGTTTACAAAAAGACATCATTTTTGATGCCTTTTACATTATTTTATATTTTCTATTTTTATATTATTTAAGAATTGATCTATAACATTTTTATCTACAACATCAAGAATAACTAGAGAATCATCATCTCCTATTGTTTCAATAGAGACAAATAATATTTGAACAAAATCTTTATCATCAGTTTCTATCGCAATATTAAAATATAAATCATCATTATAATTACTATAAGCATAAGCATCATATTTTCCTAATTTATATTCTTTATAGTATTTTTGATTTTTTCTTGTTTCTTGAGTAGTTTTATAACTAGTTGAAGACATTGAAGTATAATACATTTCAAATTCTAAATTTAAATCTTTATTTTTAAGACTAAACTCCGTTGATTTCCCACTTTCTTTATCTTCTTCAAAATCTGTATAGCTCTCTTTACTGTCATATGTAAATGTTGTTTTATAACCAAATGTTTTATCTAATAGAACCATCTCTTTGGTATTATTCTTTTTTGTTTTAGTTTTTTCTTTTTTACCACAACCAGTTATTCCAACAAGTAATATAATCGCTAGAAATATAAGTAATAGTTTTCTTTTCACTATATCATCTCCTCGTCCATATTATAATACATTTTACTAATTAGTGCTATAGTATTTTCTTTACAATCTATTCTTATTATTATAAACTTTATATTGAGGTGAAATATGAAAAAACTATTATCATGGAATGTAGCTGGTTATAGAGCTTGTTTAAAAAAAGGTTTTAAGGAGTTCTTTGAAGAGAGCAAGGCTGATATTTTTGCTTTACAAGAAGTTAAAGCTACAAAAGAACAAATTGATTATATTCCTAAAGGATATTACTGTTACCGTAATATTGCGGATAAAAAAGGATATTCAGGTGTATTAATCTATACAAAAGAGGAACCTATTAATGTTTCCTATGGAATGGGAATAGATGAACATGATCATGAAGGAAGAATGATTACTTTAGAATATAATGACTTTTATTTTATTACAGTTTATGTTCCTAATTCACAAAAAGAATTATTAAGACTAGATTACAGAATGAAATGGGAAGATGACTTTTTAGAATACGTATCAAAATTGAAAGAAAAGAAAATGGTAATAATATGTGGAGATTTTAATGTTGCTCATCAAGAAATTGATATTAAAAACGCTAAAAGTAATATTAGAAATGCTGGTTTTACAATTGAAGAGAGAGATAAATTTACTAAGTTATTAGAAAGTGGTTTTGTCGATACTTTTAGATACTTATATCCTGATAAAATACAGTATTCTTGGTGGAGTTATTTATTCCATGCGAGAGAGAATAATGCTGGTTGGAGATTAGATTATTTTTTAGTAGATAAAAAGCATTTAAACAGTGTTGAAGATTCAATAATATTAAGTGATATTTTAGGTAGCGATCATTGTCCTATAGAATTATTAATTAATAAATAAAACTATTCATAATTAATGAATAGTTTTTTGTTTTACTTTATCATTTAATTCTTGATTATAACTTGATAATAGTTTTAATAAACCTGGATGTTGTTTAAAAAAAGTAGTTATTTTTTCTTCTTTTCCATAATATAAATATTCTGATAATTGAAGTATTGGATCTGATTTAATAATATTATTAAATATCTCTTTTATTTGTTGATGAGTAGTAGTTTCAACATTAGTTCCAATAATCTTTATTTTTTGATTAGGAATAGTTTCTAATAATAATTTCTTTTCATTAATTAATTCTTGATAATCTTTTGGTCTATCATTATTCCATATTATATTTAAGATAGGATAAGTATTCTGAAGTTGGGGATTATTATTTATATAATAAGTTACTTCTACTAAACTATCAATTATTGTTTTATCTACAAGAAATGTGGATAATATTGGATTAGTACTATATAATTCTTGAGAGAGAGATGTATCTACTCTACCTTTTTCTTTTAATTTTTCATGTATCACTAATAAATCTTCTCTTATTTCTTTTTGGAGATTTAATACTTTTTCATCTAATAAACCATTATTATAAATACTATGTAGTTCTAATAAAAAGTCTTTTAATAAAAACAAACTATATTCTTCAGCATCTATTTCTGGATATAAATTAGTATAATTATCTAGATAGAAGTTTGAGTCATGACCTTTACTATAAATATAATGTTTAGCAATTAAAATAAAATATGGGGGATATTTTAAAATACTATTAATATCATGTTCTTGATAAAAATCATGTTGAAGTTTATGACGGAATTCATGTAGTATTGGTTGAATAAAAGAAGTATTATTCTCTAATTGAATTAACATTCCTAAAGTAGATACTAAAATCTTATTATCATGATAATTATAGGCAGCACATCCACCAATTACTTGTAGTTCATCTAATTCATAATCAATATCTATATTATATAGTTCTTTCAAATACTTTTTGATAAACTCTAAGAAGTATATAATTATACTTTGAGTTATTTCAGAGTATTGATCTATTTTTTCTTCTTCACTCAACATTTCTATTTTATTAGGTAATTCGTTCCAATAATAATCTAAATCATTAATTAAATTATGATAATAGTCTTTTAATAAACTGTTTTGTAATAATTGTCTTTTTATATCAATAATAGCTGAATATTTATTCATAACCAAACCACTCCATTATTAACTATTCATTTAATAAATGACAATTATAATCATATAATAATTCATTAATTTGATTTAAATCATATATTTTTTCTTTAAAACAAAAACGAATTATTAAATCAAAAGTTGAATTCTTAGGAAGAGAATATGAAGCACTTTCTAATAAAGATTCCATTTCTTTTTCTGACAATTCTAAAGAGATAGCTAATAGTATAACTGTTTCTTTTTTAGGATGATAAGTATCATTATTTCTTATTTTACTAAATAGACGTCTATCTATATTTACTTTATTGTAGACATCTGAATCTTTTAACTTCTTTTTATCAATCAATTCAAATAGTTTAGTTTGAAAACTATCTTCTTTATTATCTTTTAAATAATCATTAATATTTATCTCATCATTTGAAATACTACCACAACATTCTTCATAATTAATACTACTTTTCATAGCTTTAAGAAAAAGAGGTTGTTCCTGATTTTCTAATATAT
>CALCBO010000328.1 GCA_937897245.1 uncultured Caryophanales bacterium
ACTAAAGGCTAAAAACTTTGTATTTTATTTAATCTCTAAAATAACTTAAGAGAACCTCTTTAAATATCAAATTCTAAGGAATTTAATTTTGATATTTCAAAGTCAGTTTTTTGAATTTCTTCATCTAACTCATTCAATCTTTTCTTTAATTCTTTATTATCAAAATTAATTGTATTACATTCAAAGTAAGAATTATTTACTTCAGTAACTCTTTTTTTACTATTTTTAAATAATAGTAATTGTTCATAAGCTGTTTTTAGTTTTCGAAGATTTGTATTGTCAACAATAGCTTGTTGGATGGTTCTACCATCTTTTAATTTAAATTCATGATTTTTTTCATAGAGAATTCTTTTTAATTTAGATAATTCTTTAGCTGATCTTTCCATATCTTCTAAAATTTCATCAAAGTCTTCTTTATTATCTTCAATAATATTAGTTTTGCCATCTAATTCTTCTACTGATGTATTATAGGCATAGACTTTAATATTATGAATTCTATTATTTAATATTTTTTCTTCTGTTGAAATCATACTCATTAATGAAGAAATATTTGTTTTCATTATAATCACTCCTCTGGTAATTCAAAGTCTACTACATCATCGTTATCTTTAACTAATTTAGTAATAGCTTCTTCGGCTTTTTTTAGTTTATCATCACAGGCTTTAGCTAATTTAATAGCTTTATTATATTCTTCTATAGCATCATCTAGAGGAACTTCTCCTAATTCTAGCTTTTTGATGATTGTTTCTAATTCTTGTAGGTTTTCTTCAAAACTCATTTCTTTTTTAGTTGGCATTTTCATCATCCTTTCATTTAATTAATATTTGTTACTTTAGTACTTACATTTCCATCTTGTAATTCTACTTCTAAAGTATCTCCTTTTTTTATGTTTTTACAACTATTTATAACTTTACCATTCATTCTAGTAATACTATATCCTCTTTTAATAGTTAGTAAGGGACTTAGTGTTTCTAATTTAGATACTAATTGAAGATACTTATTGCTTTTATTATCAATTATTTGATATGGTTTTTGAATTATATATGAATTCTTTAGTCTTAGTAAGTCTTGTTCTTTTTGTTTAGTATAATTTATTATTTGATATTTTAATTTTTCATATAATTGATCATAAAGCATTTCTTTAGTTTGATAAATTATTCTTGGGTTTTTAAAGATATTTCTGTTTAAGATACCATTTAATCTATCTTGATATAGAGTTATTTTATTATGAATTACTTTATTTAATCTAATATCTAATTGGCTTATATAATTTAGAACATCTTGATATTGAGGTACTGCCATTTCAGCTGCGCCTGTTGGAGTTGGAGCTCTTAAGTCAGCAACGAAGTCAGCAATAGTAAAATCCACTTCATGACCAACTGCACTAATTACTGGTGTTTTACAATCATAGATGGCTCTTGCGACACATTCTTCATTAAAAGCCCATAAATCTTCAATAGAACCTCCACCTCTACCTACAATTAAAGTATCTAAGTTATATTCATCAGATCTTTTTATTTGTCTTGCGATATCTTCTTTAGCATCTTCTCCTTGAACTAAGGCAGGAAATAAGAATATTTCACTTAGAGGCCAGCGTCTTTTAATAGTAGAAATAATATCTCTTATGGCTGCACCTGTTGGAGCTGTAACTACCCCTATTCTTTTTGGAATTTTAGGAATAGCTTTCTTTTTACTAGAATCAAATAAACCTTCTAATTCTAATTTCTTTTTTAATTGTTCAAAAGCAATGTAAAGATTACCAATACCATCTTCTAACATTTCATTAACATATATTTGATATTGACCAGTTGATTCAAAAACACTTATTTTACCAGTTACTAATACTTTCATACCATCAGTAGGCATAAATTTTAATCTTTTAGTTTGTGAAGAAAACATAATAGCATTTATTCTAGAATTTTCATCTTTCAAAGTAAAATAATAATGTCCTCTACTATGAGCTTTAAAATTACTTATTTCTCCTTTTAAAAACACTTCGTTTAAGTGAATATCATTATCTATTTTATATTTAATGTATCTCGTTAATTGAGATACTGAGATATACTTATCATTCAAAAATATCATCCCTTTCAAAATAGAAAATTATAATTACTTTTCAACTTCATGATAAATAGTATCTAGTACAGCATTTATCATCTTAGTTACAGCTTCATCACTATATTTTTTAGATAATTCAATAGCTTCATTAATAGAAACAATAGAAGGAGTATCAGTATATAATAATTCATATATACCTAAAGATATAATAGCTTGATCTACTTTATTTAAGCGATCCATTTGCCAATCTTTCAAATATTTATTAGCTAAAGAAGTAATCTCTTTTCTATTAGCTAGAACTCCTTCGATTGATTCTTTAACAAAATCATTTTGGACTTCTATTTGTTCCTTGATTAAATCTTTAATTTCATAATCAATCTTAGATTCTTCAAATAAAAATATTTGATATAGAACTGTAATTATAACTTCACGTAATTCACTTCTGTTTTTCATTTTATCACCTAACCTATTTTATCATATAATAATTCTTTTTTAAATAACAATTGGAGCTAAAACTGGGAAAATATTTCTTAATATCATAAAAATAATTAATAATACAATGTATGAATAATAAAACTTATCTGGTATTTTTTTATATAATGGTTTTTTATCTTTGAAATTACAAATAATAGTATCAATATATAAAAATAACATTAAAGGACTAGATATAAAAAGTAATTGATTACATCTAAAGGCTTGTATAAGATTACCTCTAAAAATAGAAATAAACATTCTAGTTATACCACAACCAGGACACCATAAACCAGTTATTCTATGGAATTGACAAGGAATTGTAATATGTAATTTACGGCCAACTAAGAAGTAGAGAATAAAGATAGTAATAATAGATAAATGAAATAAATTCTTCTTCATAAAGAAAAAGGCTGAAGCTTATGCTTGAGCCTCTCCTGTAGAACCGTTAGTTCTGATAATTTGATTTAAATCATTTTGCATTAAGGCGTAATTAACAATTGATAAACCTAGTAAACATAAAATGATATATAAAATTGAATTATCACTAATTTGGGCATTATTCTTTTGTCCAGCTGTTTCTAATA
>CALCBO010000329.1 GCA_937897245.1 uncultured Caryophanales bacterium
GATGATTATGTAGTAACATCCTTCAGATTAAATGGTACATTAGTGAATGGAGATACTTTTACGATGCCAAGTGAGGATGTCACCATTACTGATATACAGTATGTTACGGCAAATTATACAATTACTAATACAGATAGTGATATAACAGTACCAAGTACGGGAAGATATGGTACTACGATTACATTAGAGACTAATAGTTATACTGTAACATCCTTCAAACTAAATGGTACATTAGTAAATGGAAATAGTTTTGTAATGCCTGCTGAAAATGTTACAATTACGGAAATAACAAAAGTTCCTCAAGTAACAGTAGAATCAGAACATAATCCATACGCAAATAATATTGATAATGTAGTATATTATGAAAATACTTTTGCTGGGGCAACTTCCCTTACAGTAGAACTTACTTATCAAACAGAAGGTACTAGCTGGGATTGGATCTATCTATATGATAGTAGTGGAGGTAGTCCTATTGGTAATAAAAAGTATGGAGGAAGTACATTAACTACTGAAACTATTACCATAAATAGTAATTATTTGAAAATACTCTTTAGAACTGATGGTGGAGGCAATAACTACTATGGCTTTAAAGCAGTAATAATTCCTAATTATGATTAATTATAGGTGACTTATTGTCATCTTTTTTGGTTTATTATAATAACTTATTCATATAATTTATTAGGTGAGCAATATATGAAGAAAAGACTAGATTATATTTTATTATTTACGGTTATTATATTAGTATTATTTGGTCTTTTTATGGTTTATTCTTCTTCTAGTATTTGGGCTGATTATAAGTTTAATGATAGTTTTCATTATGTTAAATATCAGGGGTTGTTTTTTCTTATTGGATTATTACTAATGATAATAATATCTAAGATTTCTTATCAAATGTATTATAAATACTCTAATATTATTTTACTTATTAGTTTTATATTACTTATATTAGTATTAATTCCTGGAATAGGTAGTATTCGTAATGGTAGTAGGAGTTGGTTTGGTATTGGTTCTTTTGGAATACAACCTAGTGAAGCGGCGAAGATTAGTTTAATTATATTTACTAGTAAGTATTTAAGTAAAAGTAATAATTATATTAAGAGTTATATAAAAGGAGTATTTCCTATTTTAATGATAGTTTTTATTTTTTTTGGACTTATTATGCTACAACCTGATTTAGGTACTGGTTTAATACTTGTATTATCTATTCTTTCAGTATTATTTATATCTGGAGTATCTTATCGTTTCTTTTTAAGTGGTGGAATACTAGGATTATTTGGAGTTATTATGTTAATTATGATTGCTCCTTATAGAATGAAGAGAATTACTTCTTTTATTAATCCTTGGAAGGATGCTTTAGGTACTGGTTTTCAAATTATTCAGAGTTTATATGCTATAGGGCCTGGAGGAATATTAGGTTTAGGTTATTTAAATTCAATACAAAAACACTTTTACTTGCCAGAACCACAAACTGATTTTATTTTTTCAGTAGTAGCAGAAGAGTTTGGAATTATGGGGGCTATTATAGTAGTAGGTTTATTTATGTTATTGTTTTATAGAGGTATAAGTATTTCTCTTAGGTGTCAAGATAGCTTTGGAAAATATTTATCTTTTGGGATACTTTTTCAAATTATAATTCAAGCTATAATGAATTTAATGGTAGTAGTTGGTTTAATACCAGTTACAGGAGTTACACTTCCTTTTATTTCTTATGGAGGATCTTCTCTTTTAGTATCGATGGCTTCTATTGGAATAATTCTTAATATTTCAAGAAATAATAGTTGATGAGTAATAAAAAGAAAAAGCATCATAAGATGCCTTAACTTACCATATTAATAAATTGTCCTATAGATGTATTGATATATATTGGGTATCTTGGTATTAAGAATTTATTACTATTTCTAGTTGCTTTTCTGTTTCCACCAACAAAGGCTAATTTGAAGCCAGAATCTTTTACTGCTTGAAGTGAAGTATCTGAGTATGCATAGAATGGGAAACAGAAGGAATCATCATTTTTTATAATATCTAAAGATTTTCTTAAATCTTCTTTGGCTTGTTCATAAGTAGCACAGTTAATTTGACCTTTACCACAATCACCATATTGATGCATATCAAATGTATGAGATTGAATATCTAAGTATGGTGAACGATAGTTTTCAATATCCCACCAACCAGCAATTAAGAATAGAGTAGCATGCATTTTATATTCCTCTAAGATAGGAATTAATTTATTACCATTATGTTTACCAGTACCAAAAGCACCATCATCAATAGTTAGTAATACAGATTTTTCAGGAAGTTCAATTTCTCCATACATCCATTTTTTAAATTCATTCATAGTTAAAGTTTTATAATTATTATTTTTTAAATAATCTAATTGTTCTCTAAAATTCTTAACATCTAAGCAAATAGATTCTGTACAACCTTCTCCTTGATTAGGATCATAGAAGAAATGATAATTAATTACCGCAATACCTTGATTAGAATCAACTTTAACAGGTTCTTGTTCTACTACTTCTTCACCATTAGCCATCTTTAATAAATTATCTATAGAAGTATAACTCTTTATAGTATAAGCATCTACAGATTCCTTAGTATTATCAGTAGTAGATTTTTTATTAGTTAGATTTAATTTTAAATCAGTATTATCATCCATTTTTTCAATGTTAATACTAAGTTCATTTTCAACTGCATTAATACTTTCATTATCACTAGGAGATAGTAATAATAAAGCTTTTTCTTTTAATCTAATATACTTATCTAAATAATTATGATATTCAGATATAGTAAGAGGATAATAACCATTTTCTTTTAATTTAATTAATTCTTCTTT
>CALCBO010000330.1 GCA_937897245.1 uncultured Caryophanales bacterium
CATATTCATGGTATAGAGAATCAGTTGCGGGGGTAATTGCTGGAGTAAAATACAATGCAATAATTTGAATTACTACGAAAAAAAACGCTAAGAAGATAACGGGAGATTTTTTATAAAATTCCCATAATAACAAATTTGATGTGTGATTCTTGGAGCGTGAGTATGTGGATGAACGTAAAAAAAGTTGAAACTTATATATAGAAAAAACTTGTTTTTTCTTTGCAATAATATTTTTATCAGAAAAAAATAACAATCCAATTTCCAAAAGTATTGAAATAATGAATAATAGAACTCCTGAGATCCAATATAATTCGAGGATATATTTTCCTATTGTTGCGGCATGATATTTTGAAAACATATCGTATATCGAAGTCAAAAAGAAAATATTAAATTTGCTCAATAAAGAGGAGGATGCTGTTGTATATGTCAATATACTAAATCCGCATAGGATACCTAAACATAATACCGAAACGATATATGAACGTGTTAAGTTTGAAATCAGAAAGACCACGAGAACTATAGGAACAACACATAGGATAACAGATAGCAGATTAAGCAGATAAACCTGTAAACAATTTAATATCCATGGACATAACACATATTCAGATAATTGGACAGGATTTTTATAACTTGAAAATCCACAGGTTATATTATGAACCAAAAAAGTTTCGATATAAATAAGAATAATAAATGCAAATGAAAGTAAAAGTGCTGCGAAAAGTTTTGAAAAAAGAGTTTTCCTTCTGCCGTTTTTCGTCGAACTAATCATTGAGATAGAGTTGGTTGAATCATCAAGCAAAACAACCCATAAGGCAATTAATGAGGAAGAAGTAAATGAAAAAATAGAAGAAGGTAAGAAAGTGAAGATTATGTTAGGTCATTGACACTTTCTTTTCTTTATGTACTGTCCCTTTTTTTGATATTGATATTATGTTAGAATATCAAGGACAATGGAGGTATATTATGGGGAGACAGAAGAGAATAGCCTTGATTAATGATGTCACTGGTTTTGGTAGATGTTCTGTTGCAGTTATGGCACCTATCGTTTCAGCAATGAAAATACAAGCTGTTACTATTCCTACTGCAATACTATCAACACATACACAATTTCCAGTTTTTTATTTTGATGATTATACACCGAAGATGAATAATTATATTCAAACCTATAAAGATATTCATTTAGAAGTTGATGCTATCGCAACAGGTTTTTTAGGATCAAAAGAACAGGTGGATATTGTTATTGATTTTATTAAACATTTTAAAAAAGGAAAAGCATTTGTATTAGTTGATCCTGTCATGGGAGATCATGGTAAGTTATATGCTACTTATACTAAAGAAATGTGTGATAAGATGAAGGAACTGGTACACTATGCTGATATTATGACTCCTAATCTTACTGAATTAGTAACATTAGTAGATAGAGAATATCCTGAGAGATTGCCAACTTTTGCTCAGTTAAAAGAAATGTGCGAAGAGCTTTCAGCCCAAGGTCCTAAACATATAGTTGTTACGGGGATACCTTATGATGATAAACAGATATTGAATTTTATTTATAATAAAGATGAAGAATACTCAGTTATCATGGTTGATCGTATTGGAAAAGATCGTTGTGGTACTGGAGATGTTATTTCTGCAGTTATTGCAGGGAGTTATTTGAATGGTATGGATTTTTATTCTAGTGTAAAAAAAGCAACGGAGTTTGCTTCTAAATGTATTGTTTATTGTGAAGAATTAAATGTACCATATTATCATGGTTTATGTTTTGAAGAATATTTATATGAGTTAGGAGAAGATTTATGATTTTATATACTTTACATAAAAATAGTTATATAGATATAGGTTGTTTAGAAAGTCAGGAAGGAATAAGTGTATATGTAAATATGACAAATCGTTGTCCTTGTGCTTGTACTTTTTGTTTAAGACAAACAAAAGAAATGACTGAATCTAATACTTTATGGCTAAAACAAGAACCTACAGCAGAAGAAGTGATTAAAGAATTCCAAAAATATGATTTAGATGATTTTAAAGAAGTTGTTTTTTGTGGATTTGGTGAACCTACAGAGAGAATTGATGATATTGTTCAAGTTGCTGGTATTTTAAAGCTATATCGTCGAGATTTACCTATTAGAATAAATACTAATGGTTTAGGGAATTTAATTCATGATCGTGATATTACACCTTTATTAAAAGGGAGAATTGATACTGTTTCTATTAGCTTGAATGCTCCTGATGAAAAGGAATATTATGAATTAACGAGAAATAAATTTGGTATAGAGTCATATTCAAAGATGTTAGAATTTGCATCTCTATGTAAAGAGTATGTACCTTATGTAGTATTAACTGTTGTAGATATAATAGGTGAAGAAAAGATTAAAAAATGTCAAAAGATCTGTGATGAATTAGGAGTTAAACTAAGGGTAAGAGAGTTTGAAGAATAAAGTTTCTTGTAATCAAGAGACTTTTTTTATAAAATAAAAAAGAGGTGAAAATAATGGTGTATATGACAAGAGAAGAAAGATTAATTTCTTTAGATAAAATGAGTAATACAAGAGATTTAGGTGGGTATGAAACTCAACAAGGGACTTATACTAAAGCTCATCATTATATTAGAGCTTCATCACCTGCAAATGCTAGTGATGAAGACTTAGAAAAACTATATGAATATGGTATTAGAGCTACTATTGATTTAAGAAGTGTTTTTGAGAAAAAGAATCAGCCTAGTCGTTTAAAAGGATATAAAGATATTGAATATTATGAAGTGAATTTATTTCATGGGGATAATATTAGTGTTGTACCAGAGGAAGTAAAGAATTATAAGGATTTAAGTGGTGTTTATATTTATACTTTAGAAGCTATGAAGGAAAGTATCAAAGAAGTATTTAAAATATTTTTACAATATCCTTATGATGCAGTGTTATTTCATTGTTCTGCTGGTAAAGATAGAACTGGTATTGTTTCTGGCTTATTATTAGAATTAGCTGGTTGTCATGATTATGATATAGTAAAAGATTATAGTGAATCTTATGAAAATAATTATGAAATTAATGAATCACTAA
>CALCBO010000331.1 GCA_937897245.1 uncultured Caryophanales bacterium
TTATAGATAAAGGTTATTATAAAGATGAAAATGGTCAAATATGTAGTCGTGAAGAAATTATAAGTCCTAGGTTAGTTGAAGAAGGATTTAATAAAGACAAGGTTGACTTTCAAGGACAATTAATCCCAGTAATAGCACCAGAATATATTTATAATTATTATAATAAGGTTGTTAATTCAGATGAGATAGATAAACCAAATATAGATGTTATTAAAAATTATCTTAATAATGATAAAACAAATAAAATTATGGAATATATGAAAACTGATTTATATGTACAATGTGTACCAGTACATGATTTACCTGTTGCAAGTCAAATTAATAATAAAGCTTTGGAAAATGATAATAGTGAACTAAGTCAAATGTTAACTGATACAGTTCATGAAGAAAAAGTAGAAGATAAGGAAAATCAAAAAACTGAAGATAAAGCTTATGTAAAGAAAAAAGAAATAAGTGACCAAAGTGGAAAAATTGATGCTTCTATCATTATTATAGCTATATTAGTTATTGTAGCTTTAGTATTAGTTGGTTTAATTATAATGACTTGTTTAAAATAGCTATGGCTATTTTTTTTATGTTATAATAGTTTAGAGGTTTTATTATGGAATTATTAAAAGAATGTTATTTATGTCCCAGAAAATGTGGAATTAATCGATATCAAGAAGTTGGTTTTTGTGGAGCAACAAATAAAGTACGTTTAGCTTATTATCATCTTCATATGTGGGAAGAGCCAGTTTTATCAGGGACTAATGGTAGTGGTACAATATTTTTTTCACATTGTAATTTAAGATGTATTTATTGTCAAAATAAAAAGATTAGTATTGATGGTTATGGTAAATTAATTAGTAATAAGAGATTAAAAGAAATAATGTTAGAATTACAAGATAAGAAAGCTCATAATATTAATTTAGTTACTCCGACACAATATATTCCTCAAATTGCTGATATATTACATAAAATAAAAGGAAATGAATTAAAAATACCAGTTGTATATAATACTAGTAGTTATGAAAATGTTGGTAGTTTAATGATAATGAAGAATTTAGTAGATATTTATTTAGCTGATTTAAAATACTATGATGATGAATTAGCTTTTAAGTATTCTAAATGTGAGAATTATTTTGAAATAGCTACTATGGCTATTGATGAGATGTTTCGACAAGTTGGAAAAGTTGAGTTAGATGATCAGGGAATGATAAAAAAAGGACTGATAGTTAGAGTATTAATACTACCAGGACATATATCAGATGCTAAAGAAATAATTCAGTATCTTTATAAGACTTATCATGATGATATATATATTAGTATAATGAATCAGTATACTCCAGTTAATTTATGTGTGTTTGAAAACTTAAATAGAAAATTAACAGAAAAGGAATATGAGGAAGTAGTAAATTATGCTTTAACAATTGGAGTTAATAAAGCTTTTATTCAGGAGGGAGAAACAGCTGATGAAAGTTTTATACCTGATTTTGATAAAAATATCATTTAAAATGTGAAGAATTGATGAAAATATTACTACTTTTTATTAGTTTTATTTTATTATTCTTTTTTTTGTGTTATTATTATTTTAGGAGGTTAAAGATGAAAAAGTTGAAATATTTATTTGTGTTATTAATAGCATTATTATTAGTTCCAATAATGACTTTTGCAGAAGGTGAAGAGGAAACAACAATTGAAAATACTGCTGAAGGAGATAATTCTGAAGTAATTGTTTATTTATTCCGTGGAGAAGGATGTCCTCATTGCCAAGAGGCTGAAGAATGGTTTGAAAGCATTGAAGAAGAATATGGTAGTCTATTTAAAGTAGTAGATTATGAAACATGGAATGATGAAGATAATGCTGAGCTTATGCAAAAAGTAGCTGAAGCTCGTGATGAAAAAGCTGAAGGTGTTCCTTATATTATCATTGGTAATAAATCTTGGAATGGATTTACTGATAGTTATAAAGATGAAATGATTGAAGAAATTAAAGCTGAACATGATAAGGCTCCTGCTGATAGAATAGATGCATTAGCTAAGGTTACAAAAGCTGCTGCTAAAGATAAGAAAAAAGAAAAAGATTCATCAGGTGACGTAATAGCATTATTAGCAATTCTTGTTGTTGTTGGTGGCGTTTGCTATGGTGTTTATAAAGCTAGAAATAATACAAATTAAAAACCTATTTTACTAGGTTTTTTTTTATAGTTTTATTAGAGTTTCTCTATTTAAAAAATCATGAAGACAGTTTAACATGAATTCAAATTCATATCTTGTTAAAACTGTTTTTTCTTTGTCTTCTTGTCCAATTACATGAATAATTGGTTTAGGACAATTCTTTAAAGCATTTCGATAGAAAGGATTTTGAATGGCACTAATATATAATTCTGTTACTAGATTATCATATTCTTTAGAATCTCTTTTAATGGGATTTCCTTGCCAGTATATAATTCCTGTTTCTTGCCAGTTATAATCAGATGTTTCTTTAATAATAACAGCTGGTTTTCCACTATATTTAAAAACTTGATTTTGAATATTTTTATCAGGAAACTTTATTCCTTGAAAAAACGACTCTATTGAATTTAATTTATGTCCTCTAAAGACAAATTCATAAGGAAAAAGATTAGATAAAAGTTTAGGATAGGCTCCATGAAGTGTATATCCTACATTTATCCAACTAGTACTTTCTCCAATATAATCATTATTATCCTTTAATAGACAATTATCACAATAAAGATTGCCCAAAGAGTCTTCTGTTATTTCTTTTGATTTAAATTTATAGTTTTTTTTGAATTCAAGGAATTCTTTTAGTTCTTTTTCATTCATTTTAATCATCCTTTTAATATTTTATTTTATTTGGATCTTGTTGGTATTCTCTGAATACTTCTAAAGCTTCATCATGATTTAGGGTTTTTAGAGTCATTACACTATTATCTTCTATATTATTAGCGAGATTATTAAGGTAGTCATAAATAAAATTATCTCTGAATCCGATATCAGCTGCATCTTCTTTGGTATTTCCATAATAAACTATTTTGATATTAGACCAAATAATAGCAGATAAACACATAGGACATGGGAAACAGGAAGTATATAATTCACAATTACTTAAATCATATGAATTAATATTTTGACAAGCATCTCTTATAGCCATTACTTCAGCATGAGCAGTTGGGTCATTATTTTTAATTACTGAATTCTTACCTTTTCCGATTATTTTTCCATCTTTTACAACACAAGCTCCAAATGGACCACCTGATCTTTCTTTAAAATTCTCTTTTGATAAATCAATTGCTTTTTTCATAAATTCATTCATATCATTAGCTCCTTTTTTAATTTATTTCTAGTTTTTTTGGTGTTTTAAATAAACAAGCGATAATTGTAGTTAGTAACATAAGTGGAATTAGATTAGCTGGGAATAATATCATTAACAGTAAAACGACGGCGATTGGTTTTTTCATAACATTTGAAAGAAAAGCACTAGTCACAATAGCCATTGATATTACTGAATCAATATTAAATAATAAACTCATGGCATAACCTAGAGCTATCCCTGAAAATATTAATGGGAAAAAGTGTCCTCCTTTTAAACCTGATTCAATACAGATATTAGTTATAAATAATTTAGTAATACTGGTAATAATTAAAATAATTATTCCTATAATTTTTCCATTTTCTAAAATAGTTAATATTTGTTCTTCTCCAGAAAACATAGTTAAAGGAAGAATAGTTCCACTAATTCCTAATAATAGTCCTCCAATAGTACATTTTATAATTGTTTTATTGTTTAATGATTTAAATAATTCTTTTATTATTTTATGACTAATAAAATATAGATAACCTAGAATAACCCCAATTATTGTAAGTAATACTATATATAAATAATTGAATCCTTTGAAAGATGTTTTTCCCACAGAGGGTATGCCAGTAGAACTGCCAGTTAGTTTATTTAAAAGAATTAAAATACCAAATGATGATAAAATAGCCGTAAAATATAGTATTACTTTAGATGTTTTAGGAACAGTTATTTCTTCTTCTCCTTCAATAGGTTCTACAAATCCAAATAATGGTGATTTAAAAATAGTACCTAAAGTTGCGGTAATACCAATACTGGTTAATTCTTTAATATCTTTGAAGTACTTTTTTAGTTTATCTCCAACCCAAGTACATAGACCTGCTATTATTCCGGTAAGGGCAGCCTCTGGTCCTACACTAGAACCAATTATTAATGGTAATAAAGCTGATATTATAGAAGATTTTAGATGTTTATAGGTATATCTTTTTTCTTTCTTAACTTTTTTTATAACTACTTCTAACTCTTCAGGAAAATCCCCAAATTTGTTTTTCCATAGTCCAATAATAAGTCCACCTATTAAACAAACAATAATAGGATAATATTTAAAATTTATTTTATTTGGAATAGTATGCCAAAGAAGTTCTATTCCTAAATTCATTGTTTTTAAAAATGTCCAAATAATTAGACCTGCTATTGTACCGATAATTACTGTATATAATATTAGTATAATATTATTCTTTGTTTTTCGCATAGAATTATTCCTCCTATTTCAAGGTTATTATATCATATTCTTTCATAATATATTGGAATATGAATTGAATTATTAAGAAAAGATTGATAAAATTCTAGTGAGGTGTTATCTAATGAAAGTAATGAAAAGAGTTTTTATGGTGTTAAAAAGAACTGGAGCGATACATTGTTTATCTAGTTTTATTGTAGTATGTTTTATAGCTTCTTTTTTATTACGACATTTTGAACCAGGTATTAAGACTTTAGGAGATGCTTTTTGGTATTGTTTTGTAGCTTCAACAACTATTGGTTTTGGTGATATTTATGCTACATCTACAATTGGGAGAATTATTACAGTATTTGTATCAATTAATGGAATATTTGTCTTTGCAATGATGACTGGAGTAGTTGTTTCCTACTATATGGAATTTTTGCATTATAAAAGGGAAAAATCTATTTCAATGTTTCTAGAAAAGTTGGAGAATTTACCAAATCTTTCAAAAGAGGAATTAACAG
This sequence comes from uncultured Caryophanales bacterium, assembly GCA_937897245.1. Next base: position 5,021 of record CALCBO010000331.1, read on the forward strand.
AATTGTCAGATAAGATTAAGAAAATAAAATAATTGGAGATTGTAAAAAAATGTAAACTTTTTATTCGTTTACATTTTTTGTTGTTTCATTTACAAAATGAGTATGTTTAACTTTCCATTTTTTTAGGGCTATACCAGTCCAAAAACCATATATTCCTAGAGTAATGATGATAAGTAAAAGCCATTTAATCCAATTACCAAATAATTGTACAGCTGTTCCATCAAATTCTAGTCTTTTGCCATTAATAACGGTATGTTTAGCTTCCCATTCATATTCTAAACAAATGGCCCATGGGGTACAAATCCCTAATGTGATAATTATAATTATCATTCCTAATAATCTAATACCTATTAATTGAAGTAAACCTCCGTCAAAATATGATTCTTCCATTTACTACTTCCTCCTACTACAAATATATCATATTTTTATTATTAATGGTTAAGTTACTTTAATAATTATTTATTTTTAATACCTGACCTATTTCTAGTAAATTATTAGTAAGATTATTTATTTGTTTTAATTCATTTACTGGAATATTATACTTCTTAGCAATAGACCATAAAGTATCTCCTTTTTGAACAATGTATTCATTATTGTTTTCTTCACTTATTATTTTAGGTACTAGTAGTTTTTGACCTATTTGAAGAGTATTATTTGATAGATTATTGATATTAATTAATTCAGCAGGACTAATATTATATTTTTGAGATATTTTCCAAATACTATCTCCTTTTTGGACTATGTATATTTCTTGTTCTGATAAAATTTCTTCTTCTTTTGGTTTTGATAGTATTAGTTCTTGACCAATACTTAGAATATTATTATCTAGATTGTTTAATTTTATTATTTCTGTCATTGGAATATTATACTGTTTTGAAATTGAATATAAGGTATCTCCTCTTTTTACAGTATAAACATTAGTTAGTTGATTATTATCTTGTTCTTGGAGATATAATACTTGATTAATACTTAGTGTATCTGATGTAAGGTTATTTATTCTTTTTAATTCACTTATGGGTATATTAAATCTTTTAGAAAGAGAATATAAAGTATCTCCTTTTTGGACAATATAACTATCTAGAACTTCTTCATTTGAAGTATAGGGAAATCCTAAGTATTCACAGATAGCTTTAACTACAGCTTCAGCATATTCTTCTAAATTTTCTTGAAGTTTTTTAGAATCATTTTTATTATCAATAAAGCCATATTCTATTAAAACTGGTTCAGTATTACCTGTTTCTCTTAAAATATAGTAATAATCTTTGTTAGGATTTTCTGGTAATCTTCGTTGATATGCTTTTCTTTTTAATTGTCCTGCATCACCTAAGTTATTTAATATTAGGTTAGCTAAAGTGTTATCATTTTTTAGGGAGTATACTACTTCTGCTCCTTCTCCTCCTGCCGATAGTCAAAATGTAACTAATGTAATTTTCTCCATAATTATTGCCAATAATTACCTAAAATGATAAAATATATAACTAAATTATGGAGGTGTCTATGTCTTTTATATTACACAATCAAATTTTTGATATTATAATTTCTATTCTAATTATTTTAAATATTATTTTTACATTATTTTTATCAATTGATGATTTAAAAAAAGATTTAAACAAAAGTAATAATAATGACAAACTAACAAAAATACAATTATTCAAAATTATAATAGCAATCATTTATATTATGGTAATTGCAATAATCATAATAAAGATTGCAAAAAAATATAATATTGCTTCTTATTTAACATTAATATATTATTTATCCTTTGTAATAGCAGCTATAAAGTTATTTAATAAAAATATTAAAGATTTAACAATTGAAAATAAAATGTCATATATTATGACAACATCACTATTTTTAGTATTCTTTTCTACTAACTCATCACAAATATATTTAAATACACCTTTAAATGTGCAGCATACTTTTAAAGAATACTTATTACTAGCTTTTTTGAGTATTAAAATTATATTTTTCATATTTTGTATAATTATAAACTTATCAATATTAGCATCAAATTTTGCTATTTTATTTAATAAACCTTTAAAGAAATCAAAAGAACTGTTAAACAAGTTTATAACCAAAAGATTTGAACTACAATTATATGATTTTTATTTATCAAATAAATGCTCAAAAAAACTTTTTGCACTAGATATAATTATCTTTATAATATTATGCCCATTTCAACTTATAGCATATTTAATATTCGCATTATTTATATTATTTATTAGATTTTTATTAAGAAAAATACTAAATTTTGGTAGTAAACTAGTAAATTATCTTGATAATAGTCCAAAAGTTATTTCAAAAGCATTAAAAATATCAACTATATTCTCATTATTAATAGTTTATATAATAGCTGTTTACAATCCTAAAATAATATTTGAGACTACTAAAGATATATATAATCTATTTATTACAGTTATATTAATACCAATAATTTATGATAGTATCAAATCAAATCGAGATAATCTATCAATTCCAAAATAGCAATTGCAAAGTTATTACGATTAAGCGTAATAACTTTTATTTTTTTAGAAATTATTACTCTAGAAAGAAATTAATTTTTTGTTTCAATTTCCTTTTCATCAACATACTGATAATTTAAGGCATTTGCATTAGTAACTACACTCTCACCTAGTTCACTTTCTAAATCTTTTCTTGCATTACCAGCAATTTTGCCACCACGTCTTGCTACATCTATATTTTCATTTAACCCTTTTGGATTTTTCTTTTTAGCAATTTCTCTAGTTGCTATTTCTCCTAAATCTGCAAGTGCTACTTCAACATCAGACATATTATCTCGAAGTGACTCTTTCCTAAGTCCTTTAAATGATTTATACTCTTTTGCAGTCATACCAGACCATTCTTTATATATTTCATTTGTTAGAATTGCATATTCTTTAGATTCAGTTATTCCACCATCTTTCCATACATCAGTAAGTTGTTTTCTATCTTGAATACCCTTAATTCTTTTACCAATCCATTTTTCGTCATACCCTTTGGATCTATATAAGTCTATTGCCCTTTGTGCTGCTAATGATGGATCAAATGTTTCATCTATTCTTTCACTACCCAATTTTGCTAACCATTGTTTAATTGGCTCCGCATTCTTGCTAGGAACTGATTCAATAATTCTAAACATTCCCTCTATATCAACTACATCTGTATTATAATACTTACCATCTGAAGATTTTAATTTCAGTTGGTGACAATTTGTCACCGACTCATTTCCTTCTTCTTTTAATCTTTGTTTTAGCTTATTCCAATACTTTCTTCCGTCTTTACTTTCTGAAACAACACTAACTATATCAACAACACTTATAAAGTATTTTTCTTGGTCATTATCCCAAACAGTTCTGATTGTTTGATTGTTAAATAATTTGTTTACTAAATGCATTTTTTCTTGATTCATTAATTACATCCTCCCTTAAATATACTATATCAAACATTTGTTCTTATTTCAACACTTTTACAAGTAATTTATTAATAATAATCTTCTCGACAACTTGTCAGAAAGTTTAACTTCGTCGCCACTTGCGACAAAGTTAGTTTTTTTTAAAAATATTAATAGAATCAAAGCAATAATTATTATTCCTTCAAATTTAACATTGCAACTTCTGTTCAATTTGGTCAGAAGTTAATTAATCATTCATATCAGTAACTTGTGCTCAAGTTGGTCACAAGTTTGTTATAATAATTATATTCAATAATTTTACACATAATTTCTTTGTATTTTCGCCTCTATATGTACGAAGTTAGTAATAAACTAACTTCAATTAATCAATATCATTTAATAAACTGAATTTATAAAATATTTCAATGTTTCTATCTTTATCAATTACAATTTTATCAATAATAGATTGTAATAATTCTCTATTTGGATTATCAAGATTTATTAATTTCTTAATTTTATCTTCATAGTTTTTCATTTCTTTTGATGACTCTTTTTTCTTTTTATCTACTGTTTGTAGTTCTTCTATTCTAAATTTAGATTGATTTAGTAATATTTCTGTTTCTCTTGATAATCTTTTATAAGTATCCTCTGAAATATTACCTTTAAATTTATCATCATATAGCATATCAATTTTAGCATTGTATTCTTTAATTTTTTTATTCAAAAAATTAATTTCTTCTGTTGTGCTTTCTTTAGAAGTATTTTTATCATTTATAAGTCGTGCTAATGATTTAACGTCAATCTCATCTAAATATTTCTTACAAGTACTTTTAATAGTACTTAGTAATGCTTCTTCTAATTTATCATAAGGCATAAAATGTGGATAACATAAATGTCTTCTTGGATCCCTTGAATATCTATTACAATTAACAGTCCAATAATCATGATTTTTTCGGTAAGTAACCGTTAAAGTATTGCCACATTCCTGACAATAAATAAGATTTTCAAATAATCTTTTTTCTCTATCAGTTTGCGTTTTTTGTTTTCTTTTAACATTACTTTGAACTTTATTAAAAACTTCTTTACTAACTAGTGGTTCATGAGTATTCTCTACAATTATCCATGCTTCTTTATTAAGAGCAACTTTTTTTTGAGATTTATATGATAATTTAGTTTGTACATTTTGTACCATATCACCTGTATACATTTGATTTTTTAGTATCTTCTTTACTGATGAAACAGTCCATATAGGATTAAATTTTTGTTTTGAACATTCTCTCTTTTTGTATAAACTTGGTGTTGGATATTTACAATCATTAAGATAACTAGCAATATCACTTACACTTACACCATTATTTGCCATTTCAAATATCTTTTTAACAATAAAGGCAGTATCAGGATTAGGTAATAAATGTCCTTTATCATCTGGATCTCTCATATAGCCAAAGCTAGGCTCACTTCCAATAAATTTTCCATCTTCTTTCTTATTTCTTAGAATAGAACGTATCTTTTTAGAATTATCTCTACTTGTCATATCATTAAATACTGATTTAAAAGGTATCATTTCATTTCCAACATTATTTAAAAAAGTATCTACTTGATCAAGTACAGCAATATATCTAACTTTTTTTAAAAGAAAATACTCATCTACATAATAACCACAAGTAACATAATTTCTACCAAGTCTAGATAAATCTTTTGTTATAACACAATTTATTCTACCATTTTCAATATCTTCAAGTAATCTTTTAAAGCCTGGTCTATCAAAATTAGTACCAGTAAATCCATCATCAATATATTCATCGACAAAGGTAAATTCATTTTGTTTTACAAAACTCATTAATAAATTTCTTTGATTAATAATACTTTCACTTTCTGATTCATAACTTTTATCAGAATCTGCTTCAGATAATCTTATATATAATCCTACTCTATAGTAACTAGGGTGTTGTAATATAGTGTTATACACGGCTTCTACTCCTTTCTTTTGTATAACATTTAAAGCCTAGATTCAGTCTACCATTAAAATAGACATATAACAAATCTACGATTTTATTAAAACACATTTTATATATCCAATTATCAAATCATTAATAGTAGAATTATCATCTTTTTTAAAGGTTTCCTTAATATTAAACATATTTCACCTCTTAAAAAATTCTATGATGATTTTTCCCATAATATTTTCATTCCTCCTCTTTTTTAAATTCATCTAATAATTTATTCAGTTCTTCAAGTTCTTCTTTAGATGGTGTTTCGCTTTTAATTAGTTGTCCATTCCAATACTCATTACCAAACTCATCTTTGTAATATATTTTATTTATATTACTTTTATTATAATGTTTAAAGTTTGGTTGAACACTAGAATTAAAGTTTTCTTTAATACCCTGTATCTTATTCTTTAATACATGGTCAAGTGTAATTGTACGTTTAGAATTATTAGTACTATCTTTTTCATATTTCAAATTAATATAATTTAAAGAGGCAAGATGATTAATACTTTTAGATATTGTTTGTTTACTATATCCATGAATATTCATAAAATAACTATTTGTAGCCCAACAATATCCTTTATTCTTACACAAAGAAATTATGTGCAGTAATAATAACTTTTCTAAAGATGATATTCTACTATCACTTAATACCGGTATTGGTATAATTGGATTTATAAATTCTTCCATAGTATCCATTCTATAGAATCATACATAAAATATATCTTTATAAAAGTGCACTTTTACATACTACTTCTCCTAGGTGTTTTCATCTTACATCAAATAAAAATTAAAAGATATTGTACAAAAAAGAAAAAAGGAATACAAACTGTACTCCCATATGAATATTACTTTTTATAATTTATCAACTTATCTTTGTTTTTATTTATAAATTCCATTAATGTACCATTTTTATATGCATCAAATATTTTTCTTTCATATTTTATTTGTTCAACTCTTTGAACTTTTACGTGAAAAGCATAATTCTTTTTATTCTTATCTATTACTTCCTTTATATGTTCCCTGTTCTTTTTTGTTGATGATGGTTCTACATATTCTATTGTATTAAACATCCCATTCAAAGAAATAAAACATTTCCACTTTTTAATGTATTCAAATTCATTTTTAGGTTCGCCCATTGAAATAAATTTATTAAACAGTTTATTCATTTTTGAATGCATCTTTTTTGAAGCTCTTACGCAATATCTTTTAACTGTTAATCCTGTAATTAACGGTAATATTAATTGCTCATTTGGCCCTAATTCTTTTTCAATGTCAATTATCTTAATTTTTTTCTCGCTAATTGAATGATTATAATCTTTTAAGATACTACTAACTTCAGCAACTAAATCATTAGGATCAAAAGTACTATCCTTATAAGAAAATGATAAATCATCAACATATGTACTAAATCTACAATTATATTTTATAGCCACATTATTTATTTTATCAAACATTTCCTTATAAGATAG